>NZ_RCOE01000168.1:0-6437 GCF_004321495.1 Pseudomonas sp. Sample_10 | reverse complement strand
CATAAGAAAAGGTCTGTAGGGGTCAAAATTCGAAGCCGCGTATTATGCCTAACTTGCGCCAAAATGCACGGATCATCCGACCATATCTGTGTTTTCTGGTCATTTTGCGCACGCTGCAAGGTTGATGAGAACTCTTCCGAAGCGCCCGTATTCCAAATTTGTTTAAAAACCCCGGTTCTCAAACTGGACTGGGCGCAATACTGATCAATACTTGAACTGTCGGCGGGACATCTCCCCCAAGTGTCACGCCGATATTGGTACCAACGGACCGCGTACCATTGTTTTACTCCTAATGGTCTTAACCCGGATTCACCCCCCAGAACCCGGGTTTTTTTTGCCTGCGATTTAACGACCAAAGCCCCGTGGGCGCGGCCCCAGGCTGCGATTTGTTTCTGGCGTTACGACACTGCCCTGACATGCGCCAGGGGAAACAATCGCTGGAAGTTTTCGGTGGTCTGTTCAGCAAATCGCTCGTAGGACTCGCCGCGCAACATTGCCAGAAATTCCGCAACCTCTCGCACGTACTGCGGCAGGTTAGGTTTGCCGCGATGAGGAATCGGTGCCAGGTACGGCGAATCGGTTTCCACCAGCAAGCGGTCCGCCGGCACCTTGCTCGCCACATCACGTAATGCGTCCGCGTTGCGGAACGTGACTATCCCCGACAGGGAAATGTAATACCCCATGTCCAGCGCGGCTTTCGCCATGTCCCAATCTTCGGTGAAACAGTGCAACACGCCCGCCTGAGGCAATGCCGCTTCGCGCAGCAGGTTCAGGGTATCGGCGCGCGCACCACGGGTATGAATGATCACTGGCTTGCCGGTCTGCTGTGCAGCTTGCAAGTGCAATCTGAACGATTCCTGCTGTAACTCGGCTGCTTCGGGCTCGTAGTGATAATCCAGACCGGTTTCCCCGATCGCCACTACGCGCGGGTGATTGAGTTCCTGCAACAGCCAGTCCAGCGCGGGTGCGGCGCCGGGCTGCACATCCAGCGGATGCACGCCGACCGAGCAGTCCACGTCGTCGTATTTCTCGGCCAGGGCTTTGACCTCGGCAGCGTTGTCGACGCTGACGCCGATACACAGAAAGTGCCCTACCCCGCGCTGACGTGCCGCATCCAGTGCGGCATCGAGGGAACCGTCGTGGGCGGCAAGGTCAAGGCGATCAAGGTGGCAATGGGAATCTACGAGCATAAAAATGGCTGCAACTTACATCGTATGAGTGGGACGGTCGGACTTCAGTGCTCCGGCCAGATGGGTTTCGATTCGACTGCGAGCGGTGTCGTCACCGTCGCCGAACTGTACGCCGACACCGGCGGCACGGTTACCCTGCGCGCCTTTGGGCGTGACCCAGGCGACCTTTCCGGCCACCGGGATTTTTTCCGGCTCATCCATAAGATGCAGCAGCATGAATACCTCATCGCCCAACTTGTAGCTCTTGTTGGTCGGGATAAACAGGCCACCGTTCTTGATGAACGGCATGTAGGCCGCGTAAAGCACGGATTTGTCCTTGATGGTGAGCGACAAAATGCCGTTGCGTGGCCCTGGGCTGACAGATTCGTTCATGCTGACCTCCACTGCTGATGCACAGAGTCTAGGCGCAGACCGTCACCTCTGGGTAGGCAAGGATGCCCATTGCACCAGCAGGGCCTCCAGCAGCAAGACCCGATTGAGGTTGGCCTTGCTCAACACCTTCTGGCGCTGGGCGAGAATCCAGTCCTGGATATTCAGGACTTTGTCTTGCGCCGATTTCTGAGCCAGGTACTGAATCACCTTGCGCATGTCGGTCAGCCCCAAGCCTTCTTCATCCTGGGTCAACTGATAGCGCAGGATCAGACTCGACCAGTCGCAGAACCAGTCGAAGAGCAACAATAGCGGGATCGCATTCCAACCCTCGGCCAGTTGCGTCGGCGATTGCTGCTGCTTGAGCAATTTCTTTACCCCTTCGACCACTTGCGCACGCTGCTCGCGAACGCCCTGGGCCTGCAGGTTGACGGCGGCCAGAGGAGAGCCGGCAGCCAACGTCAGCAATTCGACCCGTTCGTCTTCCGAACAATCGGGCAAGGCCTTGGCCAGCCAGGCCTGGCTCATGGCTTCGCTTGGCAGCGGACAGGCCTGCTGCACGCAGCGACTCTTGATGGTCGGCAGCAGACGGCTGGGCTGGTGACTGACCAACAGCAGCACCGTGTCGCCTGAAGGTTCTTCAAGGCTTTTGAGCAAGGCATTGGCCGCGTTGATGTTCATCGACTCGACCGGCTCGATCAGCACCACTTTGCGTCCGCCCAACTGCGCAGTCTGCACCACGAAACTGACCAGGTCGCGAACCTGATCGACCTTGATCGCCTTGTCGGCTTCTTCCGGCTCCAGGATGTAGTTGTCCGGATGACTGCCTGCCTTGAGCAACAGGCAGGATTTGCATTCTCCACAGGCGTCTTGCGCAGTTGGACGCTGGCACAACAGGCTGGCCATCAAACGCTCGGCCAACGCCCGCTTGCCGATCCCGGCCGGGCCGTGCAACAAATAGGCATGCGCGTGCTGAGCACGACCGGCCAGTTGTTGCCAAAGGCTGTCCTGCCACGGATAGGCTTCAGCCACGGGTCAACTCCAGCAGACGTGGGAGCAAGGCGTCCAGAGCCAGCTGAACCTGCGCCAGCGATTGCGCGGCGTCGACCAGGACATAACGTGCCGGCTCCGCAGCTGCGCGCGTGAGGAAGGCATTGCGCACGGCATCGAAAAAGGCCCGGCCCTCCAGCTCAAAACGATCCAGACGTCCGCGTGCACTGGCGCGGGCCAGACCGACTTCCACCGGCAGATCGAAGATCAGCGTCAGGTCGGGGCGCAGATCACCCTGGACAAAGGTTTCCAGCGCGGCGATTCGCTCCAGTGACAAGCCGCGGCCACCACCCTGATAGGCATAAGTCGAATCCGTGAAACGATCACACAAGACCACCGCACCACGGGCCAGCGCCGGGCGAATCACCTCGGCCAGGTGCTGGGCACGCGCTGCAAATACCAGTAGCAGTTCGGTGTCCGGATTCATCACCTCATCCACCGGGGCCAGCAGCACTTCACGAATGCGCTCGGCCAACGGTGTACCTCCCGGCTCACGGGTCAGCACGACCTCGATACCGGCAGCGCGCAGGCGCTCGGCCAGGTATTCACGATTGGTGCTCTTGCCGGCGCCTTCCGGGCCTTCCAGCGTAATAAACAAGCCAGTCACAGGCAGTCCTTAGTCAGAATCATTGCGGGTTTTGCGGCGCGGCTGCATCCGGTGCGGGCGTAGGTGCAGGTTCTTGTGGCGGCACTTGCGGCAAAGCCTCGGGAGTGATGTTGGGAGATGCGGCCGGGATCGGCGTCTGGTCCGGCTCAGCCTGAGGCTCTTCGGTTTGAGGTTCCTCAATCGCATTTTCCAGCGATTCGGGCGCAGTCACCGGTGCGGGGCTGGAACGGTAATCAGCCCGACGCTTGAGCTGATACTCTCGCACGGCATTGTTGTGGGCATCCAGGTCATCGGAAAACACATGGCTGCCATCACCGCGAGCGACGAAGTAGAGGCTGCTGCCCTCCACCGGATTCAGCGCCGCGTGGATCGCTTCACGGCCAACCATGGCTATCGGAGTCGGCGGCAGGCCGGAAATCATATAGGTGTTGTAAGGCGTCGCTTCCTTGAGATGGGCGCGAGTCAGCTTGCCGTTGTAACGATCGCCCAGGCCATAAATGACCGTCGGATCAGTTTGCAACAGCATGCCCATCGCCATGCGCCGCACGAACACGCCGGCAATCTGCCCGCGCTCCTGTGGCACGCCGGTTTCCTTCTCCACCAGCGAGGCCATGATCAGGGCCTGATACGGACCGCTGTAGGGCAAATCGGAGGCACGCTGATTCCACTCCTTGGCCAACACTTCATCGAGACGGTCGTAGGCCGTCTTCAGTAGCTCGACGTCGGTCATGCCCCGCACGAAACGATAGGTGTCGGGGAAGAACCGCCCTTCCGGGAAAACCCCGGTATGACCAAGCTTGTCCATGACCTGGCTGTCGCTCAGACCGTCAAGGGTTTGCTCGATCTTTTCCTCTTTGGCCAGCGCCGCACGGACTTGATGGAAATTCCAGCCTTCGACCAGCGTCAGGCTGTATTGCACCATTTCACCGCGCTTCCACAGGTCGATCAGACCTTCGACTGTCATGCCGGGCGTCATGCGGTATTCGCCACTGTGCAAAGGCTGCTTGGGCAGGTTGAAGCGCCAGTAAACGCGCAACCAGAACGCATCCTTGATGATGCCGTCGGCTTCCATTCGCAAAAAGGTGCGGTTCGGTGTGGTGCCTTTGGGCACCTCCAGCAATTCTTCCTGAGTAATGTTCAGCGGCTGAACCAGCGCCGAATGAATTTTCCAGGCAGAAGCACCCAACATCAGCCCCGCCAGAACCAGTCCGGTTTCCAGCAGCAGCAAGAATTTACGTCTCACGTATCAAACATCCAGTAGCGCACGGGCAATGGTTTGAAGTTTACGGGTGAGCGGCCCAACCGGCCAGCTCAGTGCGCCACAGGCATGCACTGGCCACACGCCATAAACGCTGTTGCAGACAAAGACTTCATCTGCCGATTGCAGCTGATCCAGCGTGATATCGGTGATTTGCGTGGGAATGCCCAGTGACTCGGCTTGAAACAATAATTCGGCACGCATCACCCCTTCCACGCCGCAGCGGTTCAGATCGGCGGTGATCAGCACGTCATCGCATACCATGAACAGGTTGCTGAACACTCCCTCGATGACGCGGCCAGCCCGGTCGAGCATCAAGCCCTCGGCATGGTCGCTATCTTGCCATTCGGAACGGGCGAGCACCTGTTCCAACCGATTCAAGTGTTTGAGTCCGGCAAGCAGGGGCTGATCTGAAAGGCGTGTAGTACAGGGAAACAAGCGGATGCCTTGCTCGGCATGCGCGGCTGGATACGTCGCCGGAGGATTACCCAGCAAGATGCGGCGGGCTTGAACAGAGGGGTCAAAGGCATATCCGCGCAAACTGTCACCACGGGTGATGATCAGCTTGAGAACGCCTTCGTCGAGCTTTGCAGCGTAGTTGAGCAGCTCTGTAACCATGGTGCCATGATCGAGGTTGATTGCCAGCCGCTGACACCCTCTGGTCAACCGCAATACATGGCGATCCAGCATCACCGGGAAACCATTGCGCACGGCGATGGTCTCGAACAAACCATCGCCGTAAGCCAGGCCGCGATCTTTCAGCGACAGCGTGTCAGCCGGCTGACCGTCGACCCAGCTTTCCATCAACCTGCGAACCGGCGGAACACCAGCGAGCCGTTGGTGCCGCCAAAACCGAAGGAGTTGGACAGAACCACATCGATATCCATGTTGCGCGCCGTGTGCGGTACGAAATCGAGATCGCAGCCTTCATCCGGCTCATCCAGGTTGATGGTCGGTGGTGCCACCTGGCTGTTGATCGCCAGCACGCTGAAGATCGCTTCAACCGCGCCGGCCGCACCGAGCAGGTGACCGGTCATCGACTTGGTAGAGCTGACCGCCAGGTTGTAGGCGTGCTCGCCGAACACCGACTTGATCGCATTGACTTCCGCGAGGTCGCCGGCAGGAGTCGAAGTACCGTGGGCATTGATGTACTGCACTTGGTCGCCATTGATTTTGGCATCGCGCAACGCATTGGTAATGCAGCGGGCAGCACCGGCGCCGTCGGCGGGTGGCGAGGTCATGTGGTAAGCATCGCCGCTGGTACCGAAACCGATCAGCTCGGCATAAATGGTCGCGCCACGGGCCTTGGCGTGCTCCAGTTCTTCCAGAACCAGCGCACCGGCACCGTTGGACAATACGAAGCCATCGCGTCCCTTGTCCCATGGACGGCTGGCGCGGGTCGGCTCGTCATTGCGGGTCGACAGTGCGCGGGAGGCACCAAAGCCGCCCATGCCCAGGCCGCAGGCGGCCATTTCGGCGCCACCGGCAATCATCACGTCGGCTTCGTCGTACATGATGTTGCGCGCTGCCATGCCGATGCAGTGCGTACCGGTGGTACACGCCGTGGCGATGGCATAGTTAGGACCCTGTGCACCCAGGTGGATGGACAGGAAGCCGGAAATCATATTGATGATCGAGCCGGGTACGAAAAACGGAGAAATCCGTCGCGGGCCGGTTTCGTGCAGCGTGCGGCTGGTTTCTTCGATATTGGTCAAGCCGCCAATACCCGAACCCATGGCCACGCCGATGCGCTCACGGTTGGCGTTGGTGACTTCCAGGCCCGCATTGCGCACTGCCTGAAAACCTGCGGCCAGACCGTACTGAATGAACAGGTCGAGCTTGCGTGCTTCCTTGAGCGACAGGTATTCCTCGACATTGAAGCCCTTTACCGAGCCGCCAAAACGGGTGGAATAGGCAGAAAGGTCGGTGTGTTCGATCAGACCAATGCCACTGCGGCCAGCCA
>NZ_RCOE01000137.1:0-1378 GCF_004321495.1 Pseudomonas sp. Sample_10 | reverse complement strand
GGCTGAACATCGGTCTGGACCACGCGACCGAACTGCAGCAACACCGCACGCTCGGTCTGAGCCACGATGTAGAAGCAGTTCCAGGCAGCGATCGCCACGACGACGCCGACAATAAGGGCGATCAGCGATTTATTGCTCATCAGCGACTCTCCCTGGTACGTGCTTGCTGTTGCTGCAGATCAGCTGCCGCACGCGCATTCGCTTCATTGCTGCTGGCAGCGGCGCCGGTCACCGGAGTGCTGGTGCTGCGACCACTTTCGACCATCTTGTCCAGAGGCAGGTAAAGCAGGTTGCTCTGGCCATTCTTGTTGCCGGTCACGAGAACCTTGCTGGTATTGCTGAAGACTTCCTGCATGGTGTCCAGATACAGACGCTGGCGGGTAACTTCAGGTGCCTTGCGATACTCGGCGACCAGTTTGGTGAAGCGATCGGCCTCACCCTTGGCACGCGAGACGGTTTCGTCACGGTAGCCATTGGCGTCTTCGAGAATGCGCTGGGCCTGACCACGGGCTTCCGGCACGACGCCGTTGGCATAGGTTTCGGCCTGGTTACGCGAACGCTGCTCGTCTTCACGGGCGCGGATCACGTCATCGAAGGCTTCCTGGACTTCACGCGGTGCCGCTGCGCTCTGTACGTTGACCTGGGTGACCGTGATGCCGGTGCGATACGTATCCATGAAGCGTTGCAGACGCTCCTTGATCTCGCTGGCCATCAATTCACGACCTTCGGTCAGCACCTGGTCCATCGCGGTGGAACCCACCACATGGCGCAGTGCGCTGTCGGTCGCGTGCTGCAGGCTGACTTCCGGCTGATCGACGCTCAGCACGAAGTCCTGCAGGTTGCTGATCTTGTACTGCACGGTCAGCGGCACTTCGACGATGTTCTCGTCTTCGGTCAGCATCTGGCCCTGCTTGGTGTACGCACGCTCACGCGTTACGTTTTCCATGTACTTCTTGTCGATCGGCGGGAAGTAGATGTTCAGACCCGGGCCGACCGTTTCGTAGTACTTGCCGAAGCGCAGCACCACGGCTTGCTCCTGCTCGTCGACGACATAGACCGCGCTGTACAGCCATACGGCCGCCAGAACGACCAGGCCGATGCCGAGCAGGCCGCCGAAGCCGCCACTCTTGCCCGAACCACCACCGTCGTCACCCCGTTTCTTACCACCACCGAACAACCCGTTCAGGCTTTCCTGCAGCTTTCGGAAGGCCTCGTCGAGATCCGGTGGTCCCTTGCGGTCGCCGTTATTGCGACGCTTGCCACCCCAAGGATCCTGATTATTCGAGTTGCCACCCGGCTCATTCCAAGCCATAGCGCTCTCCATCTGATAAAGCAAAGACGCACCCACGGCGCGCCGACCAATGCTACAGAATGCCTG
>NZ_RCOE01000101.1:0-1380 GCF_004321495.1 Pseudomonas sp. Sample_10 | reverse complement strand
CTTCGTTGGACAGCAGAGCCTTTGGCACTTCGATCGGGTTGGTGGCCAGCAGACCATCCATTACCTGATTCTTGACCTTGGATTTGATCGCCTGACGCAGCTCACGCTCCATGTTCTTGCGAACTTCGGCGCGGAAGCCTTCCAGACCGGTTTCCTTGATGCCGAATTGAGCGAAGAACTCTTCGGTCAGCTCTGGCAGTTTTGGCTCGGAAACAGTGTTCACGGTCACGGTGAACTCAGCGGCTTTGCCAGCCAGGTCGAGGTTCTGGTAATCCTCAGGGAAGGTCAGATTCAGAACACGCTCTTCGCCAGCTTTAGCGCCAACCAGGCCGTCTTCGAAGCCAGGGATCATGCGGCCGGAACCCAGAACCAGCTGAGTACCTTTGGCGGAACCGCCAGCGAACACTTCACCGTCGACCTTGCCAACGAAATCGATGTTCAGCTGGTCTTCGTTCTGGGCAGCACGATCGGCCACTTCGAAGCGGGTGTTCTGCTTGCGCAGGATGTCCAGCATCTTGTCCAGATCGGCATCAGCCACGTCAGCGCTCAGGCGCTCTACGGTGATACCTTCGAAACCGGCAACGGTGAACTCAGGGAACACTTCGAAAACTGCGACGTATTCCAGGTCCTTGCCCGCTTCCAGGGATTTCGGCTCGATCGAAGGCGAACCCGCCGGGTTCAGCTTTTGCTCGACAACAGCCTCGTAGAAGGAAGACTGGATGACGTCGCCTACAGCTTCCTGGCGAGCTTCGGCGCCAAAACGACGCTTGATTTCGCTCATTGGCACTTTGCCTGGACGGAAGCCAGCAATCTTGGCCTTTTGGGCAGTCTGCTGCAGACGCTTGTTGACCTGAGTCTCGATGCGCTCAGCCGGCACGGTGATGCTCATGCGGCGCTCAAGAGCAGAAGTATTTTCAACAGAAACTTGCATGGATATTCCTCGTTGCACAGACGTTAGCCGGCCGTTTCCGACCCCAGAATCAAGGGCATGCATTCTAGTGGGTCAAACTCAAGAAGTCACCCCACTGAAAACGGGTAAAAAAACAGCAGGCAATTTATAGGTGCGAAGGCACGGATGCACTTCGCTCCGGTGGCAAATACAACCAATCACGCCAGGGCTCTGCACCAACCCTTCCTTATATAGAAGCGGTACCAGGCATCTCCCCGACAGCCAACCCGGCGAGCAAGGCCGGTGGGCAGCACGGCATCATCGAGTAACATAAATACGACGAAACGCCCTGCCCTGCGACCCAGTACCTGCAGCCGCTGAAAACTCGATCTTCTGAAACAAAAAAGGCGCCAGACTATTAATCTGGCGCCTTTCGGAATATGGGGTGGACGATGGGGATCGAACCCACGACAACGGGAGTCACAATCCCG
>NZ_RCOE01000034.1:0-224941 GCF_004321495.1 Pseudomonas sp. Sample_10 | reverse complement strand
ACCTGGCTGCGGCAATTACGCATTCCTCCTGTCGGAATGCGATTCCTGTGGGAGCTGGCTTGCCAGCGATGACGGCCTGACAGCCAGCTCTGAACGTCCGGCCAGACCCATTACCCTGTGGGGGCGGGCTTGCCCGCGAAGGCGGAGTATCAGTCGCCACTAATGCTGGATGTGCCGGCGCTTTCGCGAGCAAGCCCGCCCACAGAGGAATGGGTTCAGGCGCAAAATCATGGGTGTCTTCAAGGCCGCCATCGCTGGCAAGCCAGCTCCCACAGGGTGTGAGTCGCTCACGAAATCTGTGTGCATCACAAACCACTGTGGGAGCGGGCTTGCTCGCGAAGGCGGTGACGAGTGGCATGGGGAAGACAGTTGCTCCCACAAGAAAACCGCGCTCAGAGCCCCGGGTTATCGATGTGCAGCACGGCACCGGTCACGCTCGCCCCGGCGCCGCTGGCCAGCAACAGCATAGGGCCATTGAGCTCCTGCAGTCCGGCGTCCTTGTCTCGGCCTGGGGCTATGACGTTAATGCGTATGCGGTGTGGTGTGAGTGACTGGGCCATGGCGCGGCTCATGCGGATCAGGCTGCTGTTGGGGCGCAGGCACGGGTTAGGCTCGCTGATGGGCTGCGGTGGCGGATCGATATTGACGATGCTGCCTCCGCGTTCGGCCCTGATCATGTGCAGGCTGGTGCAATGGACGATGTGATTGTTCAAGGCAACATGATCGCGCTCGGCGCTGTTGTTGATCAGCACATCGACGCTGCCAAAGCGTTGCTGGACGGTGTCCAGGGCGGCTTCGATACTCGGCCGGCGGGCATTGTCGAGGCTGATGATCAAGACTTCGCCCCCTTCCCAGCGCAAATCCGCTGCCAGTTGCTCCAACTGCGCCGGGTGTTGCCCACCGAGGGCCACACGCGCTCCGGCACGGCTGATCAGCCGGGCGAAATGCGCGCCCAGTCGAGTGGTGGCGTCGGCCACCAGCACCGTCTTGCCGGTCATGGAAAAGGGCTGCATCAGATCGCTCATGGACGCACCTCCACAGGCATGGCACGGCGGGTGATCATGACTTGCGGCACAGGCGCCCGAGGCGACGGGATGGTTGCGGCGCCGAGCATTTTCATTACCAGTACCGAGTAATGGCGGATGACGGCATCGATGTCCCAGCGGCCATCGGTGCGGTACCAGACGCAAGCATGGGTCAGCATGTTGAACAGGGTGCGCGCCATCAACTTGGGTTCGGCGCAGCTCAGTGAACCTTCCTTGACCCCTTGTTCTAGTAGTTCCTGCAAGGCTTTCAAATACTGGCGCCGGGCTTGGCGGACCTGCTCCAGATCCTCTTCGGGGAGACTGCGCAACTCCAGATTGCCGAGCATCGCCTCGTCCTGATGTTCCAGATGATAGCGTACGTGGCAGGCGATGAAGGCGAGCAATTTCACATCGGCGCTCGCTGCCTTTTTCGGCCGACGCCGCGCCCACTCCCGGGACACTCCCTGGAAATACTCGAGGATCAGCTCCAGCAGCAGTTCGTTTTTGCCTTTGTAGTAGAGGTACAGCGTGGAGGCATTGATGCCTGCTTCGCTGGCAAGCTGACGCAGACTCATCGAACCGTAGCCATTGCGCGAGATCAGTTTGATGGCGGCCAGGCGGATATTGCTTTCAGTCATGTTCATGGTGTGATCCTGCGTTTCTGCGTCCCTGTAGGAGCGCGCCCGCTCGCGAAAATGTCCGCGACACCGCGGGGTGCCAGGCAGCCAGCGTTATCGTTGACGACCATCGCGAGCAGGCTCGCTCCTACAAGTGCAGTTACGGTTATTGCAGATCGCCGGCCACAGCGATGGTTTGCGCGGTGATGTAGTTCGACTCCGGCGAGCAGAACAGGTACACGGCGTCGGCTGCCTCTTTCACGGTGCCCGGGCGACCCAATGGGTTGCGCTGACTGAACGACTTGGCCGCCTCCGGGCTGATGCCGACACGAATGTCACGACCTTCGATGCTCACAGTCGCACCGGCATGGGCATCGGCGCTGGTCATGCGGGTTTCGATGAAACCGAATGCCACGGCATTGACGTTGACTTTGAAACGGCCCCATTCACGCGCCAGCGCTCGGGTCATGCCGAGGACACCGGCCTTGGCCGAGGAGTAGTTCATCTGCCCGGCGTTGCCTTTGAGGGCCGAAACCGAGGAGATGTTCACCACTTTGCGGAACACTTCACGCTCGGCTGCCGCATCGGCCTGGGCTTGCGCCTTGATGATCGGGTAGGCGGCACGCAGGATGCGGAACGGCGCGGTCATGTGGCAATCGAGGATCGCGTACCACTGCTCGTCCGTCATCTTCTGGATCACGTCGTCCCAGGTGTAGCCGGCGTTGTTGACGATGATGTCGATGGCGCCGAAGTTGTCCATTGCGGTCTTGACGTAGCGGTCGCCGAAGTCCGGGGCGCTGACGTTGCCGTGGCACACGGCAGCTTCGCCACCCAGTTTGCGGATTATTTCAGCGGTCTCGTGGGCCGGATCGGCGTCCAGGTCGTTGATCACGATGCGCGCGCCTTCGCTCGCCAGTTTCAGGGCGATTTGCTGGCCGATGCCACGACCGGAGCCGGTGACCAGTGCAACTTTGCCTTCGAGTTTTGCCATGGGGTGTTGCTCCTCAGTTATCGGTTTTGTTTACAGAGCGATCACGGCGTCGCCAACGATCTTGGTCTCGCCGTATTGATTGGTGGTGCGCACTTCGACCTTGATCCGTTGTTCGCCCTCGACCTCGAAGCGGTCGACGACAGTGCCGCTGCAGGTGATCTGGTGACCCAGGTGGGTGATGCCGAGGAAGCGCACGCCGAACTCGCGCAACTGGCGCTGGTCGACCCATTGGGTCAGCAGGCGACCGAGGTAGGCCATCGACAACATGCCGTGGGCGAACACATCGGGCATGCCCGCCCGGCGCGCGTAATCGGTGTCGATGTGAATGGCGTTGTGATCACCCGACGCACCGGCAAACAGAGCCAGGGTGGTGCGGTTGATCGGTGGCAGGGCCAGTGGCGGCAGGGTGTCGCCGATGTTGATTTTTTCCAGGCTTATGGCGTTCATCAGTGTTCTCCGCTTCAGCTGTTGCGCTGCACGAGCACGCTGCGCAGATCCGCGACGTGCTCACCGTGCTGATTGGTGACTCGGGTTTCGCGCACCACGAATTCCAGGGCACCGCCTTTCTTGTCGTAGATGTCGGCGATGCGCACATCGAAGCGCAACGTGTCGCCGGCGTAGGCCATACGGTGGTAGCGGAAGGATTCTTCACCGTGCAGGATGCGCGCGGTGACGATGCCCAGTTCGTCACGCCAGGCGTTCGACGGAATCTGGAACTCCAGCGAGAACAGAAAGGTCGGCGGCAGTGGCAGGTTGGGGTGGCCGGCATCACGTGCAGCTTGCTCGTCGAAGTAGATCGGGTTGGTTTCCCCGGTGGCCTTGGCGAAGAAGCGCAATTGACCTGCTTCGGCGTTGACGAGGAAGGTGGGCAGTTGTCTGCCGATGTGTTTCTTGTCGATCATCGAAATGTCTCCCTGGATTGCCGGCCGTGTCAGTTCTTCTGGTACACGGTCACCACGCAGGCGCCGCCCAGGCCGAGGTTGTGCTGCACCGCAATTCGCGCGTTCTGCACCTGACGTTGCTCGGCGGTACCGCGCAGTTGATGGGTCAGTTCGTAGCACTGGGCCAGGCCGGTGGCGCCCAGCGGATGTCCTTTGGAGAGCAAGCCACCGGACGGGTTGGTGACCCATTTGCCGCCGTAGGTGTTGTCGCCGTCGTTGACCAATTGCTCGCCTGCGCCTTCGGCACACAGGCCCAGGCCTTCGTAGGTCAGCAATTCGTTCTGCGCGAAGCAGTCGTGCAACTCGATCACGTCGATGTCTTGCGGGCCAATACCGGCCTGGTTGTAGGCGATGTCGGCAGCCATGCGCGTCATGTCGAAACCGACCACGCGGATCATGTCCTTGGTGTCGTAGGTGCTCGGCAGGTCAGTGGTCAGGGCCTGGCCGGCCATCAACACGTCGGTGCGCAGGCCGTGTTTTTTCGCGAAGGCCTCGGACACCACGATGGCGGCAGCAGCGCCACAGGTCGGCGGGCAGGCCATCAGGCGGGTCATCACGCCTTCCCACAGCATCGGCGCGGCCATCACTTCTTCGGCGCTCACCACGTTGCGGAACACCGCCAGCGGGTTATTGGCCGCATGACGGCTGGCCTTGGCGCGGATCTTGGCGAAGGTTTCCAGTCGGGTGCCGTACTTTTGCATGTGCGCGTAGCCGGCGCCGCCGAACTGGCGGATGGCATTGGGCAGGTCAGGCATGCCGATCAGTTCGTTGGCCAACACCAAGGCACGCTCAGTGGCCGGTGCGCGATCGGGCCAGGCAGATTTCAACGCGCCCGGGTTCATGTGTTCGAAACCAAACGCCAGGGCGCAGTCCACGGCGCCACTGGCCACGGCCTGACGGGCGAGGAACAGGGCGCTGGAACCGGTGGCGCAGTTGTTGTTGACGTTAATCAGCGGGATGCCGGTCATGCCCACGCGGTACAAGGCTTTCTGACCGCAGGTTGAGTCGCCGTAGACGTAGCCGGCGTAGGCCTGCTGGATGTCAGCGAAGTCCACGCCCGAGTCAGCCAGGGCCTGGCGGATCGCCTGTTCACCCATGACGTCGTAGGGCTCGTTGGTCCCCGGTTTCTTGAACTGGATCATGCCGACGCCAGCAACGAATACCTTATGGCTCATCGTGTATTTCCTTTTTTTGTTTTTGAGGATCAGAGCTTGCGCGCAATCAGTTCGCGCATGACTTCGCTGGTTCCGCCGTAGATGCGATTGACGCGGCAGTCGACGAACGCTCGGGCGATCGGGTACTCCATCATGTAGCCGTAGCCGCCATGCAGCTGGACCATGTCGTCGATGCATTTCCACAGGGTTTCGGTGGTGTAGAGCTTGGCGATCGCCGCTTCTTCGAGGGTCAGGCGCCGGCGCATGTGCTCGCCCAGGTAGTAGTCGACCATCACGCGCATGGCGGTGGCCTGGGCCTTGATGTCGGCGAGTTTGAATTTGCTGTTCTGGAAGTCCCATACGGTCTGGTTGAACGCTTTGCGGTCCTTCACGTACTCGAGCGTTTGCTCCAGCAGGCGCTCGAGCTTGGCGGCAGCGGACACGGCGATGGAGAACCGCTCCTGTGGCAGTTCACCCATCAGATAGGTAAAGCCCAGGCCTTCTTCACCAAGGCGGTTGCCCACTGGCACGCGGACATTGTCGAAGAACAGCTCGGCGGTATCGGCTGCAGCCTGGCCGACCTTCTCCAGCTTGCGCCCGCGCTTGAAGCCGGCACGGCTGGCTTCCACGGCGATCAGGCTGATGCCCTTGGCGCCCGCGGACGGATCGGTCTTGCACACGACAATCACCAGATCGGCGGTCAGGCCGTTGCTGATAAAGGTCTTGCTGCCATTGATGACGTATTCGTCACCGTCGCGCACGGCGGTGGTACGTACAGCCTTGAGGTCGCTGCCGGTGCCGGGTTCGGTCATGGCGATCGCCAGGATGGTCTCGCCGGAGCAAATGCCCGGCAGCCATTTCTGTTTCTGTTCTTCGTTGCCGCAACGATTGATATAAGGAGCAATGACGTCGGAGTGCATGCTGAAGTAAGCACCGCTCACGCCAGCCCGGGCGAACTCTTCGTTGAACACTGCACAGTGGCCGAAATCCCCGCCGCCTCCACCGTACTCGGGGGGCAGGGTGATGCCCAGCAAGCCTTCGCGCCCGGCCTTGAGCCAGGTTTCCCGGTCGACCTGACCGGCCTTGTCCCAGGCTGCCTGGCGCGGCAGGCATTCGCGCTCGAAAAAACGCCGCACGGTGGTGCGAAACATCTCATGGTCGTCGCGGAAAACGGTTCGGGCGATATGCACGCAAGACTCCTCAATGATCACGGGCCCGGCCTGGGCCGGGCGCTGATGCAAGGCGCGAGCTGCGCCTTTGAACTGAGGGTTACGATAGGGTCGGGGGCTGGCCGGAACGCCACCCGAGGTGGGTGGCGGGAGGAAAATCAGAAAGCAGCCCAAGCCCCTGTAGGAGCGAGCCAGCTCGCGAATAACGCCCGGACATCGCGATCATTCAGGCAGGACGCGTCATCGTTCACGCCCATCGTCGGAACGCCGCCCGGAGCCGGCTCGCTCCTGCAGGATTCAGTGTCGGCTTGCGGCATTTTCCTGGGATTCGAGATCCCGCACCCGCGCCACCGCTTCGTCGCGGCTGTTGACCCCGAGTTTGCTGTAGATATGGCTCAGGTGCCATTTCACGGTTTCCGGAGACAGCCCCAGAGCACGGGCGATTTTTTTGTTGGGCAGGGCCTGGGCGAGCAAGCGCACCACTTCGATTTCCCGTTCGCTCAGGGGCTCCATGCCGCTGGCGAGAGGCTTGTTTGTCGGGGGCGGAGAGGGTTTGTCGCCTGGCACGGCGGGCGTAGTGACCTGCGCCGCCTGCAGGCGCTCGACGTAAAAGGCAAGCAGTGGGTCCAGGGTTTCTTTGCTGGCGATGTCCGAGATCAGCATCAACGCATCGGGGTGGGCGTCGAGCAAGCTGCGCAACAGGCCGAAGCGTTGACCGCGGCGCAGTGCTTCCATGATGTGATCACGGGCGGCATCGGTATTGCCGCGCTGAGACTCGATCACTGCGCTCAACACCAATAGGCGAACGGTGCCCAACTGACGGCGGTGCCGTTCACAGGTTTCGATCAGTTGCTCGATGCGTTTCAACGCACCGTCCAGGTCGCCCTGCTGAATTTGCCAGCGCGCCCGCGCATTCTCGGCCAGGATGTGGATTTCCTTGAGTGCACTGTGCCCGGCATCCGGGTGGCGCGCATCGATGGCTTCAAGGCGCGCCAGTTTGGTCCGGGCCTGCGAGTGCTCTCCGAGAATCATCAGCCATCGCACCTGCCAGGTCAGGCAGTAGGCTTGCAGGCGTTCCAGACCGAGTTTGATGGCGTACTCATCGAGCCGTTCGACATAGGCCAGGGCTTCCTGATGATTGCCCGCCAGCCATTGCACGTTCCACAGCACCTGCAACACACGCAACACCGAATCCGGAATGGAAATCCGCTCGAGAATATCGACCCATCCCGACAAGAGCTTGAAGGCAGCATCGACGTCATTGGTTTCGTACAGCACCTCACCCAGCAACGCGGCGGAGAGGTAAGTCGCATCGGCGCCGGCCTTGCCACAGTGTGCGGCCTCATGCATCACATCCCGATACACCCGCTCGGCCTGCTTCATCTGGCCTTCGAGGGCATGGCTCAAGCCAATCATGCAGCGGCCCTGAAGGCTGCCGGCGGTGGTGCCCAGCAGCGGTTCGCCATTGATCAACAGCAGGGGGCGCTCGAGTTGCACCTGACGCGCCTTCTCGTATTCACCCCGGTGCATGTAGAGCCAGGAAAGGATGTTGGCGCATGAGCCAAGGGCGACACTGTTGCTGCCTGGCGGCGGATCGAGCAATTGCGGCAGGACGGTCATCGCCGCATCGGTGTCATCCCGTTGCAGCGCCAGTGAGGCCCGCAGGATCGCGATCATGAATCGATCGTGGACGTCAGCTTCGGGCACGTCGAGGAACAACTGATCAAGGCTATTGGCGCAGGCCACGAAATCCCTGGCATAGAGTTGCATCCGCGCCTTGAGAATGCGCAGTTTCACCCGCGCCTGCACTTGCTCGACAGGCAGCAGGCGAACCAGTTCGATCAACATCCGCAGGTCGCCATGGGCATACAGCGCTTCAGCATGTTGCTGCACCAGGTCGGCGGCGGCATCCGGGGCGCCGGCCATCACCGCATGGTGCACCGCCTCATCCAGATGCTGGTGATCACGGAACCAGGCCCATGCGCGGGCGTGCACCGCCTGTTGTTCGGCCGGGCTGCGCGAATCGAAATACTTGAGCAGGGTTTCGCGCAGCAGCGGGTGCAGGCGATACCAGGTTTCCGGCGCGGCACTGTCTACCGGAATCAGGAACAGGTTGTCCCGTTCCAGTCGCGCCAGCAAGGCGTTGGCCTCGCGCACCGCTTCCGGGTTGCCGCTGAGGGCGGCGCACAATGAGGCGCAAAAGCGGTTGCAGACCGCCATCAGCAACATCAAGTCGAGATCGGTCGGCGACAGGTGGGACAACACCTCGACTTCAAAGAACTTCGCGAACGCCTGGTCGTCGCGCATTTGTGTCTGGTCGATGGACGTGACGAGCGAGCGGTTTTTCTTGCGACTGACCGCGAGCAGTTGCAGCCCGGCCACCCAACCGTCGGTCAGCTCATGCATGCGCTTGGCCTCCTGGGCGCTGATATCGCCCAGTTGTGCCTTGAGAAACTGTTCCGATTCGGTGGCCGTGAAGCGCAAATCCCGCAGGTTCAGGTCCAGCACCAGTTCCTGGCTGCGCAACCGCGCCAGCGACAACGGCACGGCACTGCGCGATACCAGGGCCAGATGCAGATTGGCCGGGGCGTAGTCGATCAGCCATTGCAAGGCCTGGTGAATGCCGACATCGGTCAAATGGTGCAGGTCATCGAGCACCAGCACCAATTCCCGCGAACGGCTGGCAATGCTGCGCACCAGGGTGATGACCGTACGTTCCACCGCTTCGCTGTCGATCCCGCGACCTTCCAGCTGGGTGGCCTCGTGAACAAGCACAGGGTCAACCTGGCCGAGGCTGGCCAGCAAATAATCGAGGAAACGGGTCAATTCGTTGTCGTCGGCCGACAGGGTCAACCAGGCCACATCGAAGCCCAGCGGCAGCAGCGCCTGACGCCAGGCAATCAACGTCGAGGTCTTGCCGCAGCCTGCCGGCCCCTTGAGCACGATGCAGCGCTGGCGGCGGGCCTTGAGCATCTGATCTTGCAGGCGCTCGCGGGAAATCAGGCGTCCGGCACTGCGCGGCGGAATCAGTTTGGTGCTGACGATCGGCGACTGAGTCGGATTCAAGACCAGGCGGGCGGGCGTGTCCAGGGCATTGGACTTGCGGGGTTTGTCCATGGGGCTGTCCGAATCTTTTTTTGTTATGGGATTGCATTGAATCCACAGGAGTGTAACGCACCACCGGGCAGTCATGACCCTGTGTTTGGCATTCGCCACCCGATGCGGGTGGTGGTCCCCGGATAACGGATTGATTTACTGGATGGCACAAAATAGGGGTGCTGACTGGCGCTCCGTCAGAACAAGGAGCGGCGGCAATGGGCGTACTGAGCGGCATTCGAGTAGTTGAATTTGAGGCCATCGGCCCGGCGCCTTTCGGCACCATGCTGCTGGCGGACATGGGCGCCGACGTGGTGCGTATCGACCGTCCGGTCAAGGCCAGCGACCTGGGGCCGAAATTTGAAGGCAAGCGCGCTGACATCACCGGCCGCAACCGCCGCTCGGTCACTCTGGATCTGAAACGCCCGGAAAGTGTCGCCGCCGCGCTGGAGCTGATCGAGCGCGCCGACGTGCTGATCGAAGGTTTCCGTCCCGGCACCATGGAGCGCCTGGGCCTGGGCCCGGAGGTGGTGTTGGCGCGTAACCCGCAGTTGGTTTACGCACGCATGACCGGTTGGGGCCAGACCGGGCCGATGGCCGACCGTGCCGGCCACGACCTGAACTACATCGCGTTGTCGGGCGTGCTGTCCACCATTGGTCCGGCCGGTGGTCGACCAGTGCCGCCCTTGAACCTGGTCGGCGATTACGGCGGTGGCGGCATGCTGCTGGCCATGGGCGTGCTGGCGGCGCTGGTTAACGTGCAGCGTGGCGGGGCGGGACAGGTGGTCGATGCCGCCATGACCGAAGGCGCGGCGCAGTTGGGCTCGGTGATCTGGGGCCTGTTGGCCGGCGGTCACTGGACCGAGCAGCGTGGCAGCAACCTGCTCGATGGCGGTGCGCCCTGGTACGACACCTACCAAACCCTCGACGGCCAGCACATGTCGATCGGGCCGATCGAGGCGCGCTTCTACGCCGAAATGCTGGAGATTCTCGGGCTGGAAAACGCCGATCTGCCGAGGCAGCACGATCGCGCCGGTTGGCCGCGCTTGCGTGAGGCGTTTACCGCAGCTTTCCTCAGCCGTACCCGGGCAGATTGGGCCGAAGCGTTTGCCCGCAGCGACGCCTGCGTGGTGCCGGTGCTGGGCCTGGCCGAAGCCGCCGAACACCCGCACAGCGTGGCCCGTGGCAGCTTCATTGAGGTTGACGGCGTGGTCCAGCCAGTGCCGGCCCCGCGTTTTCTCGGCACGCCCTCGGCCCCGCCACGAACGGCGCCGCAACGCGGCGAACACGGGCACGATGCGCTGCGTGACTGGGGTTTCGACAACCTCGCCATCGAGCGTCTGCATGCGCTTGGCCTGGGCTTCAAGGCCTGACCTCCCACCCATAAAAACAACGAAGAGGTTAGTCCATGGCCATTCAGTTCAAGATCATCGATCACGTGGCGCTGATCACGCTCGATGCGCAACCGTCGAACAACGCACTGACCGTCAGCGAGCTGATGCACCTGCGCAAGACACTGGTGGCTTGCCAGGATGATGAGCAGGTGCGGGTCATCGTGCTCACCGGTGCCGGAGATCGCGCGTTTTGCTGCGGTGCGAGCCAGAAGGAGTCGTCGCTGTCGACAGTCGGTCACATAGCCAGCGCCATGAAGAGCCGCGAGACCGAAGCCGAAGAGGGTGGTTACACACGTTTGTTCGATCTCACTGATCTTGAGGTCTGGAAGCCACTGATTGCGGCGGTCAATGGTGCTTGCCTGGGGGGCGGTCTTGAACTGGCATTGCAATGTGATCTGCGTCTTGCTGCTCACGGCGCCACCTTCGGTTTGCCCGAAGTGCGCGATGCGAGCATTCCGGCCGCGGGTGGTGTGCAGTACCTGCTGCGGGCGGTACCCGCCGCCCACGCGATGAAAATGGCCCTGACCGGCGAGCCGATCAGCGCGCAGGAAGCCTTGCGCATCGGCCTGATCGTCGACCTGCTGCCCCGGGAGCAACTGCTGTCGGCGGCCTTGACCCTGGCCGAATCAATCGCTGCCAACGGTCCGCTGGCGGTGCAGTCGATCAAGCGTCTGGCGCTGCAGACCGCGCATTTATCCCCCCGCGACTTCGTCACCCTGGCTCATCTTCATTGGGGGCTATTGCGCGATAGCAAGGATCACGCCGAAGGGCGTGCGGCCAGCAACGAACAGCGCGTCCCCAAATACACCGGCGCCTGACGGCGTTCTTCACCCTCGCATTCGTCCCGGCCTGACAACAATAATTCACAGGAAACGACCATGTATCTGACCCAAGGACTGCACCGTGTCTTGCAGCAACGCCCTCATGCCCTCGCCACGGTCTTTCGTGACCGGCGCCACACCTACGCACAGTTGGCCGAGCGCGTCGCTCGCCTGGCTGGCGCCTTGCAGCAACTGGGCATGCACACCGGCGACCGTGTGGGCCTGCTCGGTCTGAACTCAGACCGCTTTCTCGAGTATTACCTGGCCACCTGGTGGGGCGGTGGCGTGGTCAACCCGGTCAACATTCGCTGGAGCGTGGCGGAAATCGTCTATTCGCTGGACGACTGCGACACGCGGATCCTGATGATCGACGACACATTCCTGGCGATGGCCCAAAGCATTGCCGGCAGCGCCAGGGTGCGGCCACTGCTGATCCATATCGGCGAAGGCCCGACGCCTGACGGCATGTTGTCCTACGAGCAGCTGATTGCCGATGCCGAGCCGGTGGACGATGCCTTTCGTGGCGGCGACGACCTGGCGAGCATCATGTACACCGGCGGCACCACCGGCCTGCCAAAGGGCGTAATGCAGTCACACATGAACCTGTGGACCGCCGCCGTCGCGCGTGCCGCCGATGTTCCGGTGCCGGCCGATGCACTGACCCTGCACATCGCGCCGATGTTCCACCTTGCAGCGCTGTCGCGGGTGATCCTGATCTCGTTGCTGGGGTTGCCGAGCATTTTCGTCCCCGCCTTCGACCCGCTGAACGTGATGCAAACCATCGAGCGCGAGCGCATCACTGACATTCTGATCGTGCCGACCATGATCCAGGCCTTGATCATGCACCCGCAATTCTCTCGCCATGACCTCAGTTGCCTGCGCAGCCTGACCTACGGTGCGTCGCCGATAGCCGTGCCGTTGCTGGAACTGGCCCTCAAGGCCTTGCCGAATGTCGAGTTCACCCAGGGTTACGGCATGACCGAAGCTGCGCCGCCGATCTCAGCGAACGGTCCGGAAAATCACGGCCCCGAAGGTATCGCCAATGGCCGACTGCGTTCGGCGGGGCGCCCCGGGCTGGGCGTGACCGTGCGCATCGTCGACGAACATGACAACGAAGTGCCGCGCGGAACGGTAGGTGAAGTATTGGTGCGTGGCCCGAACATCATGCTCGGTTACTGGAACAAACCCGAGGAAACCGCCAAGGCTTTGCGTGGCGGCTGGATGCACACCGGCGACGGCGCCTACATGGACGACGACGGTTACATCTACATCGTCGACCGCTTCAAGGACATGATCGTCAGCGGTGGCGAGAACGTTTACTCCGGTGAAGTCGAGAGCGCGATTTCCAGTCATCCGGCCGTCGCCGCCTGTGCAGTGATCGGCATTCCTTGCGCGCAATGGGGCGAAGCGGTGCACGCAGTGATCGTGCTCAAGCCCGATCACGAAGTGCCTGGCACAGAGATTATCGAACATTGCCGACGGCAGATCGCCGGCTACAAGACGCCGAAATCGGTTGAGTTCCGCGCCGCGTTGCCGCTGTCCGGTGCCGGCAAAGTGCTCAAGCGCGATCTGCGTGAGCCGTTTTGGGCTGGCAAGGATCGAGGGGTGAGCTGATGGCGACGATCCCCGAGGGCTTCACCGCGCTGGAACAACGCTCGGGGTTCCTGCGCAGCTGTGGCGAATTTTATTTGCATGAAGTGCTGCCGATCCTGGCGGTGCGCCTGGAACCGCAGCACCTCAATTACGTGCGCATCGCCCACGGCGGCTTCCTCGCCACCGTCGCTGACAGCGCGTTCGGCGTGATTCTGCGGCGCCATTCGGTGTCGCAGTCGGTGGCGGTGACGGTCAATCTGAATGTCGATTACCTCGGCCCGGTGCGCGAAGGCGACTGGCTCGAGGCGCATGTGCAAGTGCTCAAGAGCAGCGGCACGTTTTTAAGCGCCTGCTGCCTGTTGAAGGTCGGCGAGCGTCTGGTCCTGCGTGCCAATGGCGTCTTCACCACCTGGAAAGGCCAGACACCATGTACATGACCCAATGCCTGCAACGCACCCTGCAGCAAAATCCGCATCAGCTTGCGACGGTATTCGGTGATCGGCGTCAGACCTACCGCCAGTTTGGTGAGCGCGTGGCTCGCCTGGCGGGCGCCTTGCAACAGCTGGGAATGCAAGCGGGTGACCGGGTTGGCATGCTGGCACTCAACAGCGACCGTTATCTGGAGTACATCATGGGCGTCTGGTGGGGCGGTGGCGTGCTCAACCCGATCAACACGCGCTGGAGTGTGCCGGAGATCGTCTTTTCGCTGGACGATTGTGCGACCGGGATTCTGATCGTCGATGAGCACTTCGCCGCGTTGGCCGAGAACATCCGCAAGAGCGCCCGCCACGCGCCGCGCTTCATCTACGCCGGGGAGGGCCAGGTGCCGGTGGGCATGCTCGGTTTCGAGCAACTGCTGGCACAGGCGGCACCGGTCGAAGATGCCGGACGCGGGGGTGAAGACCTTGCCTGCATCATGTACACCGGCGGTACCACCGGGTTTCCCAAGGGCGTCATGCAATCGCACCTGAACCTGTGGTCGGCATGCATGCCGCGCATGGTTGACATGCCGCCAATCCGTGACGGTCGACTGTTGCATGTGGCGCCGCTGTTCCATGTCGCCGGCATGGCGCGGGCGCTGATTCAGTTGCTGGCCGGTGAAAGCCATGTGCTGGTGGCGAGTTTCGACGCGGGTGAAGTGCTGCAGGTGATCGAGCGTGAACAGATCACCGAAACGCTGCTGGTGCCGACCATGATTCTCGCGCTGCTGGCCCATCCAGACTTTGCTCGGCGTGACCTCAGCAGCTTGAGGCGACTGACCTACGGCGCGTCTCCCAGCGCCGGTGAAATGGTCGAGCACGTGTTGGCCAGGCTTCCGGATATCGAACTTTCCCATTCCTACGGGCTGACTGAAGCGTGCCCGGTGGTGTCGAGCAATCTGCCCTGGAACCACACGCCGGACGCGCGCAAGCGTGGTTTGTCGCGCTCGGTCGGGCGTGGCGGGTTGGGGGTCTATGTGAAGATCGTCGATCCGCAAGGCCGGGAGGTTGCGCGTGGCACGGTCGGCGAGATCATCGTGCGTGGGCCGAACATCATGCAGGGCTATTGGAACAGACCCGAAGAAACCGCCAAGGCATTGCGTGACGGATGGTTGTACACCGGTGACGCCGCATACATGGACGAACAGGGCTACCTGTTCATCGTCGACCGCCTCAAGGACATGATCGTCAGCGGCGGCGAAAATGTTTACTCGGCGGAAGTCGAAAACGTCCTGGCCCGGCACCCGGCCGTGGCGCTGTGCGCGGTGATCGGCATTCCCCATGAACAATGGGGTGAGGCGGTGCACGCGGTCGTGGTGCGCAAGCCTGATGCACAGGTCGACGAAGAACAATTGCGCCGATACTGCCGCGAGTTCATCGCGCCCTACAAATGCCCGAAAACCGTCGAATTCCGCGCCGAACTGCCGCTGTCGGCTGCGGGCAAAGTGCTCAAGCGCGAACTGCGCAAATAACCACACCCTGAACCCCTGTGGGAGCGAGCTGGCTCCCACAGGGTATTGCGTTGTTGCGTGAATTTCGCTTCTCCAGTCATCGCGCAATCGCTACCCGATCCGGGTGGCTGCACCACCCGCCCGCGTCAATACAGTGGACTCACGAACCAGGCGCAAGCCTTGCCTGGCAACCCACTGGAGAGCCCGATGCATATCAACCGTACCGTCTACCGTGAAGACCACGAAATGCTGCGTGAAACTGCGCGGCGTTTTTTCGAACGTGAATGCCTGCCCAAACAGGCTCAGTGGGACGAGGCCGGGCAGGTTGACCGGGAAACCTGGCTCAAGGCTGGCCGCCACAATCTGCTGTGCCTCACCGTGCCGACCGAATACGGCGGTGGCGGCGGTGACTTCGGTCACTCTGCGGTGTTGATCGAAGAGCTGTACCGCGCCGGGGTTTCGGGCTGGAGCCTGGGTGTGCATTCGGACATCGTCGCGCCCTATATCGTGCGTCTGGGCACCGAAGAGCAGAAACACAAATGGCTGCCGAAAATCTGCACCGGCGAAACCGTTCTGGCCGTGGCGATGACTGAACCGGGCACCGGTTCGGACCTCAAGGCGATCCGCACCACCGCCGTGCGTGACGGCGACGAATGGGTAATCAATGGCAGCAAGACCTTCATCAGCAACGGCCTGACCTGCGACATGGTGGTGGTCGTCTGCAAGACCGATCCGAGTGCCGGCGCCAAGGGCTGCAGCCTGATCATGGTCGAGTGCGACCGCGAAGGTTTCCGTCGCGGGCGCAAGCTGGAAAAGGTCGGCCAGCATGCCGCCGACACCGCCGAGCTGTTCTTCGACAACGTGCGCGTGCCGGTGGGCAACCTGCTCGGTGAGGAAAACAAAGGCTTCATGCACCTGATGGAAGAGCTGCCGCAGGAGCGCCTGGTGATCGCGTTGTACAGCGCCGCCAAACTCGAACGCCTGCTGGAACAGACCGTCGAGTACGTGAAGGATCGCAAGGCGTTCAACCAGACCGTCTGGGACTTCCAGAACACCAAATTCAAGCTCGCCGACATCAAGGCCCAGGCCACGGCCGTGCGCCTGACCATCGATCACTACATCGGCGAACACATGCGTCGTCGCCTCACGGTCCAGGAGTCGGCCATCGCCAAGCTCCTGGCCACTGAAACCCTGTGGAAGTGCATCGACGACATGGTCCAGTTGCATGGAGGTTACGGCTACATGATGGAGTACCCGATCGCCCGCGCCTTCGTCGACATGCGCGTGACCCGGGTTTTCGGTGGCACCAGCGAAGTGCTGCGCGAACTCATCGCGCGCCAGTTGTGATCCTTTCCCCCTCATTCTTCCAGGTGACACCATGAGCGAAAAAGTACTGGTTGCCGGCGTCGGCATGATCCCGTTCCGCAAGCCCAGCGACAGCCCGACCTACGTGCAGATGGGGGCCGAAGCGATACGTCTCGCCCTGGCCGATGCGGCGATCGATTACAGCCTGATCCAGGAGGCTTACGCCGGTTACGTCTATGGCGACTCCACCTGCGGTCAGACCGTGCTGTACGAAATCGGCATGACCGGGATTCCGGTGGTCAACGTCAACAACAATTGCTCGACCGGCTCCACTGCGCTGTTCCTGGCGCGCAAGGCCATTGAATCCGGTTCTGCCGATTGCGTG
This sequence comes from Pseudomonas sp. Sample_10, assembly GCF_004321495.1. Classification (NCBI taxonomy): domain Bacteria; kingdom Pseudomonadati; phylum Pseudomonadota; class Gammaproteobacteria; order Pseudomonadales; family Pseudomonadaceae; genus Pseudomonas; species Pseudomonas sp. Sample_10. Next base: position 208,520 of record NZ_RCOE01000034.1, on the reverse strand, counting down.
CTGGCGGTCGGCTTCGAACAAATGCAGGCCGGCGCTTTGAAATCCCATTGGGACGACCGCCCGCCGACCCGCGAGCGTTTCCTGCCGATTCTGCGTGGCCTGACCGCCGATATGGAGGGCATGCCGCAGGCCATCCGTACCTTTGGCGGTGCCGGGCGCGAGTACATGGACAAATACGGCTGCAAGATGGAAACCTTCGCCGCGGTACGCGCCAAGGCCAGCCGTCATGCCGCCAACAACCCGCTCGCTTTGTTTCGCAAGGTGCTCAGTGTCGAAGACGTGATGAACGACCCGGTAATCCTGCCAGGCGTCATGACCCGTCTGATGGCATGTCCGCCGACCTGCGGTGGCGCGGCGGCGATTCTGGTCTCCGAACGTTTCGCGAAAAAGCATGGCTTGCGTCGTGACGTGGAAATCGTCGCCCAGGCGATGACCACGGACACGCCGCAATCCTTCAACTTCGAAAAACCGTCAATGCTCGATTGGGTCGGCACGCACATGACCCATGCCGCCGTCGGCCAGGTGTACGAAAAGGCGGGCGTCGGACCACAAGACATCGACGTCTGCGAGCTGCACGACTGCTTCGCCCAGAACGAAGTGATCTGCTACGAGTCGCTGGGGTTTTGCCCCGAAGGCGGCGCGGAAAAATTCGTCATGGACGGCGACAACACCTACGGCGGACAAATTGTCGTCAACCCATCCGGTGGCCTGCTTTCCAAGGGCCACCCACTGGGCGCCACCGGTCTGGCGCAGTGCTACGAGTTGACCCAGCAATTGCGCGGCAACGCCGATCAGCGACAGGTCGAGGGCGCACGCCTGGCCATGGCGCATAACCTCGGTCTGGGTGGGGCGTGCGTGGTGACGCTGTACGGTAAAGTCAACGGGGGTGCCCAGTGAGCAGCCTGCTCGACGCCTTCCGCTTGACCGCGTTGCCCGACCACGCGCAGGCCTTTCGGGCCGAAGTCAAAAGCTTTCTGGCCGAGCACCTGCCAATGGTTGCGGCCGATGTGCGGGCACGCAGCTGGACCGGTTTCGACGCCGCCTTCAGTCGCAAACTGGCACAGCGTGGCTGGGTCGGTCTGACCTTGCCCGAATCCTACGGTGGCGCCGGGCTCGATGCCTTCAGCCGCTTTGTGTTGGTCGAAGAGTTGCTGTCGGCCGGTGCCCCGGTGGCGGCGCACTGGATCGCTGACCGCCAGAGCGGGCCGTTGATCCTGAAGTTCGGCAGCAACGCACAGAAAGATTTTTACCTGCCGCGCATCTGTGCCGGACAAGCGTTTTTCTGCATCGGCATGAGCGAACCCAACTCAGGCTCCGACCTGGCCAGTGTGCGCAGTCGGGCCAGCCGTTGCGAAGGCGGGTGGCGCCTGAGCGGTCGCAAGATCTGGACCACCAATGCCCACCATGCCGATTACATGATCGCTTTGGTGCGCACCAGCGGTTCGCCGGAAGACCGCCATAACGGGCTGTCGCAATTCATCATCGATCTTAAGCAACCGGGCATCAGCGTGCGGCCCATTGTTGACCTCGCCGGGGATGCGCATTTTTCCGAAGTGGCGTTCGACGATGTGCTGCTGGGTGAGGACGCGCTGGTGGGCGAGGAGGGCAGTGGCTGGAAACAGGTCAATGCCGAACTGGCGTTCGAGCGCAGCGGGCCGGAGCGCTTCTATTCCAGCGTGGTGCTGCTCGACCTGTGGGCAGAGACCCTGCGCCGCAACGGTGCCAGCGTCGCCGAGACAGCGTTGCTCGGCGGTTTCCTTACGCAACTGACCAGCCTGCGCAATTTATCGGTGGCGCTGACGTCATTGCTCGCCCAAGGGCAGAGTCCGGTGGTGGAAGCGGCGTTGGTCAAGGACATCGGTACCGAATTCGAACAATCGATTCCGGCCGCTATTGCCGCAGCCATCAGCGCGAATCCGGATGCTCCGATTGACGATGAGCTGTACCGCACCGTCGCCTACCTGAACCAGGTCGCGCCGACTTTTTCGTTGCGCGGCGGCACCCGGGAAATCCTGCGCGGCATGATTGCCCGTGGCCTTGGCCTGCGCTGATATCGAATAGGAAACATCGTCATGTTCACTGAAGCCATTGAGAAAATACTGACTGACTTGTGCACCCCGGCGCTGGTTCGCGCGGTTGAAAACGGCGACCGCGCCACGGCGCTATGGAGCGCATTGGAGAACGGCGGGTTTCTCGAGTTGTTGACCCCGGAAGTGGCGGACGGCGCGGGGCTGACACTGGAGTCGTTGTTCCCGATTTTCCTCGCTTTCGGCCGTCATGCACTGCCGCTTCCGGTAGCCCAAAGCATTGCCGCACGGGCACTGATGCGTGACTGCCCGCATGCACCGCCGAACGGCATGTTGACCCTGGCGGGCGCGGCTTTCCGGCAGGCCGATGATGGCTTGTGCGTACCGCGCCTGGCCTACGGCACCCTTGCCGATTTTGCCTTGGTGAACCTGCAGGGCGAGTTGTTGTTGCTTGACTGCAGTCAGGCACGGCGCGAGCCCGACGGTGTGCATGGCAGCCAGTGCGCCACGCTGTATTGGCCGCAGGACGCCGGCGGCGTGTCTCTTGGAAGCAAGGGACAAGAGGCTCGCCTGTTTAACGCTGCCATCCATGCAGCGTCCATTGCCGGCGCGATGGAGAAGGTGCTCGGCATGACGCTTGAGTACTGCAATGACCGGATCCAGTTCGGCAAGGCCATCGGCAAATTCCAGGCGGTCCAGCATCAGCTCAGCGTCATGGCGGAGCAGGTGGCCGCTTCCCGAATTGCTGCCGAACTGGCCTTTGCAGGCGACCGTCCGGTGCCCGATTTGATTCCCGCGGCCATCGCCAAGGCCCGCACCAGCATGGCCGTTCCACAGGTGACCGCCATTGCCCATGCATTGTTCGGCGCTATCGGCGTGACCGAAGAGCTGGATCTGCAACTGTTCACTCGGCGCCTGCACCAATGGCGGGTCAGCGAAGGTTCGGAGACCTGGTGGAACAACATCGTCGGCCAGGCATTGCTGGAGAAACCGAAGGTTACCGCCAGTGAATTCGTGCGCACTGTTACCCCGTCACAAACTGCTTGAGGACACCCCATGAGTGAGTTTCTGAAGTACGAACAACAGGGGCATGTCGTCACCCTGACGATGAACGACCCCGAGCGCCGCAACCCTTTGACGGGCAATAGCGCTGTTCCCGAGTTCCTCGAAGCCATCGAACGGATCGAGCGCGACAGCAGTGTGCGCGCGGTCATCATCACGGGCGCAGGCAGCGCGTTTTGCTCCGGCGGCAACGTTCGCGACATGGACCGATACGCGCAGATGTCGGGCATGCAGTTGCGTCAGGAGTACCGCACCGGCATTCAACGACTGCCACTGGCGCTGTTCAATCTGGAAGTGCCAGTCATCGCCGCGGTCAACGGCGCCGCCATTGGTGCAGGCCTCGATCTGGCCTGCATGTGCGACATCCGCGTGGCATCCGAGCAGGCCAAGTTTGCTGAAAGCTTCGTCAAGCTCGGGATCATTCCCGGCGACGGCGGTGCGTGGTTGTTGCCGCGCATCATCGGCTTGTCGCGGGCCACCGAACTGACCCTGACCGGGCAAACGATCGATGCCCGCCAGGCCGAGCAATGGAACCTGGTGTCCCGCGTCGTCCCGGCCGGGCAACTGTTGGACAACGCCAGGGGAATTGCCGCGGCGATCGCTGCCAACCCACCCCACGCCGTGCGCCTGGCCAAACGGTTGTTGCGCGAAGCCTTGCATACGCGACTCGACACGCTGCTGGAAATGTCGGCGACCTTCCAGGTGCTGTCGCACCAGACGGCCGATCACCGGGAGGCGGTAACGGCGTTCATCGAAAAGCGCTCCCCGACTTTCACCGGGTAAGTGTCACCAGGCGTAACGCCCGTCGAGCGCATCTCGAAACGGGTCGTTACGCGGCAATGAAAAGTGCAAAAAACACGTCCTTCAAATCACCCATTCGGGTGTGAGGGCATCCCGGGAGCCTCGCTAGCATGGGCTCTCACCACGTCATCCTTAACCGGGGAAACCGCATGACAAAAACAACAATGCGCGGAGTCTTTCAGCCAAGTCTGCTGGCCGTCGCTGTGATGGTTGCCACCTGCGCGAGCAATCAGGCTCATGCTGTGGATTTCAACATCGGGGAGATTCAAGGGACGTTCGACTCGTCGCTGTCGGTAGGGGCCAGTTGGTCGACGGCCGACCCGGACAAGCAGTTCATTTCCAACTTCAACTCCCAAGGTGTCACTGGCGGCGAGTCCTCGTCGCGGACGACCGATGACAACCGCCTGAACTTCAAGAAAGGGGAGACCTTCTCGAAGATCTTCAAAGGCGTGCACGACCTGGAGCTCAAGTACGCAGACAGCGGCGCATTCGTGCGTGGCAAATATTGGTATGACTTTGAACTGATGGACGAGAGCCGTCCGTTCTATGACATCAACGACTCGGGACGTGATCGCGCGGCGAAATCGTCCGGGGCGATGTTCCTCGACAGCTTCGTCTACCACAACTACAACATCGGTGATCAGGTCGGCAACGTTCGCTTGGGCAAACAAGTGGTGAGCTGGGGCGAAAGTACATTTATCGGCAACTCGATCAACAGCATCAACCCGATCGACGTCGCAGCCCTGCGTCGTCCGGGCGCGGAAGTGAAGGAAGGCCTGATTCCGGTCAACTTGCTCTACGTGTCCCAGGGGCTGGCCGATAACATTACCGCCGAAGCGTTTTATCAGCTGGAGTGGGACAAGTCGGTGGTCGACAACTGCGGCACGTTCTTCGGCAATGACGGCGTACCGCAAGGTTGTAACGACCGCCTGGTGGTTGCCGGGCTGGATTTGCCACCGGGTGCGGCACGCAACACCGGCGGTCTGGCTGCCGTCGCGGCAGGGACCGACGACGCCTTTATTCCACGTCTGAAAGATAACGATGCGCGCGACAGCGGACAGTATGGCCTGGCCCTGCGCTGGTACGTGCCGGAGGCGAACGACACCGAGTTCGGTGCCTACGCAATGAACTACCACAGCCGCAACCCTTACCTGAGCATCAATCAGATGAGCAGTGCCGCTGGCGGTGTGACTTCGGCGCGCAGTGTCCGTTATTTCGTCGACTATCCGGAAGACATTCGCCTTTACGGCTTGAGCTTCCAGACCAACGTTTCAGGCGTATCGCTGGGTGGCGAAGTCAGCTACCGGCCGAACATGCCGTTGCAACTGAACACGGCTGATTTGCTGTCTGCGGCGACGTTCGGTGCAACTTCGCCGCTGATCACTACCGGTTTTGCCGGCCGCAATCTGGGCGCCGAGGTCAACGGCTACAAGCGCATGCCAGTGACCCAGGCCCAGGTCACCGCGACCCAGTTCTTCGACCAGGTACTCGGTGCCAGTCGCCTGACTGTGGTGGGTGAGGTCGGTTACAACCATATCAACGGCCTGGGCAAGGCCGACGGTTCCGACCTGCGTTTCGGTCGCAGCCCGGCCTTTGGCAGTGGCGAACTGCAAGGTGCAGCGGGACCGGCTACTTGCCTGGGCACTGCCGCCGGCACGCCGACTGCCAGTAACCCGGCGCAGGAATGCAACGACGATGGTTTCTATACCAGCAACAGTTGGGGCTATCGCCTGCGCGGCAAGCTCGATTACCAGAACGTGATCGCCGGCATCAACCTGTCGCCGAACCTGGCCTGGTCCCATGACGTGTCTGGCTACGGTCCGAACTTCGATGAAGGGTCCAAAGCGGTCAGTGTCGGGGTAGATGCCGATTACCTGAACACCTACAACGCCAGCCTCAGTTACACCAATTACTTCGGTGGCGATTTCAATACCAACGTCGATCGCGACTACGTTGCGCTCAGCTTCGGCGTGAATTTCTGATGCAACCCTGCCAGAGGAAACTGAACATGAACGCACGTTTTATTCTGCGCGCCGGCGCACTGAGTCTGTCGTTGCTGGCCAGTGCTGTAATGGCCGCCGTTTCGCCCCAGGAAGCCGCCCAGTTGGGCACCACGCTGACACCGTTGGGCGCACAGAAAGAAGGTAACGCCAACGGTAGCATTCCGGCCTGGGCCGGTGGTTTGAAGCCCGGTGCGGCGGCACTCGAGAATGGCTTTCTCGGCGATCCTTTCGCTGGTGACAAGCCACTAATGGTGATTACCGCGGCCAACGCCGACCAGTACAAGGACAAGCTGACGCCGGGCCAACTGGCGATGTTCAAACGCTATCCGGACAGCTACAGGATCCCGGTGTACAAGACTCAGCGCACCGCGGCGTCACCGCAGAACATTTACGACATTGCGAAAAAGAGCGCGGTGACCACCGAGCTGACACCTGACGGTAATGGCCTGCAGAACTTCACGCAAACCCGTTACTACCCGTTCCCGATTCCAAAGAATGGCGTCGAGGTTTACTGGAACCACACCAACCGCTATCGCGGCGGCAACATGGAGCGGCAGGCGGCTCAGGCTGCACCGCAGGCCAACGGGTCGTACTCGATCGTCGAGTACGACGACAAGCTGGCATTCCCGCAGCTGATGGAAGGGGTCGAAGGTGGGGCAGGTGACAACGTTCTGTACTACTACAAACAGGAAATCACCGCACCTTCGCGCATGGCCGGCAGTGTGATCCTGATCCACGAAACCATCGATCAGGTCAAGGAACCGCGCCTGGCATGGGTCTACAACGCCGGACAGCGCCGCGTACGCCGTGCACCGCAAGTGGCTTACGACGGGCCGGGCAATGGCTCCGACGGCATGCGTACCGCCGACAACACCGACATGATGAACGGCGCGCCGGATCGTTATGACTGGAAGCTGGTGGGCAAAAAGGAGCTGTACATCCCGTACAACAACTATCGGTTGCAGTCGCCGAAAGTGAAGTACGACGACATCATCAAGCCGGGGCACATCAATCAGGACCTGACCCGTTATGAGTTGCACCGCGTGTGGCATGTCGAGGCCACGTTGAAACCGGGCCAGCGCCATGTATATGCCAAGCGTGACATGTACTTCGACGAAGACACCTGGCAGCTTGCCGAGGTCGATCACTACGATGGTCGCGGACAGCTGTGGCGAGTTGCCGAAGGCTATGCGATCAATGACTACGAGCGCGGCGCTTCCAACTTCGCCATGCTCGGGATCTATGACCTGATCGCGGGTCGCTACAACGTATTGGCCATGACCAATCAGGCCAAACATGCAACGACCTATGGCATGACCGCGAAAATGACCGACTTCACCCCATCGGCGCTGCGTAACGCCGGCATTCGCTGACGTCGGGCCCTGGCTTGAATCCAACGCCCTGTTCGCAGGGCGTTGTGCTTTCAGGCAGGCCCCACCTGATGCGGGTGGCGCGCAAACAGTCGGCTCGCCCAATGATGGCATCCTCACACCATCAGCGAGGTCCGCCATGTTTGTGCCACGGCCGCATCTGTGCGACGTACTCAAGCGCGAGCAGTGTCGCTTGCAACTGCTTTGCGCGCCTGCCGGTTATGGGAAAACAGCATTGCTGCGCGAGTATTTGCGCGGTGAGGCGGTATGGATGAGCCTGGGTGGCTTGCCGCAAACACTGGAAGGTTTGAGCGAGATGCTGGCCGGTGAGCTGGGCTTGGCGCCCGAAACGGTGCCTGATGCCTTGCTGGCGTTGCTCGACTCAAGGGAACTGCTGACTGCTCAACCGTCTTCGCTGGCAAGCCAGCTCCCACAGGGAAATGCGATCAACTGTGGGAGCTTGCCTACCAGTGATAGGGCCAGTCCAGGCAGCGAAAATCCAACACTTCGCCTGGTCTTCGATGACTTGCCAGCGCAAATGCCGGCAAACCTCAATCGTTGGTTCGACCAACTCCTGTCCCTGCGAAACCCGGGCTTGCAGGTGCTGGTCACCTGCCGCCAACGCCCCGAATGGAACTTGCCGCAGCTGATGCTCGGCGGGCAATTGCTGGAGCTGGATGCCCGGCAATTGGCGTTGCGGCCTGATGAATTCGAGTCGCTGGTCAGTGTGCTCATGCCGACCGCGGACATCAGGTCCAGGGAAAAACTGTGGCATCAAACGGCGGGGTGGTGCGCCGGTGTTCGTCTGCTGCCGTCTGCGTTGCTCGGCGCCTACCTCGAGCGTGAACTGCTGGCGCGTCTGAACGACGAACAGCGCGAAGTCCTCTACGGACTGGCTCATTTGGCCAAGGCCAGCGCCGATCTCTGCCAGCAACTCTGGGAAGAACAGCAGGGCGCCAGGGTCTTCAGAAGTCTGCTCGACGCCCAGGTTTTTCTTGTCCCGATCGACCACCAACCCGGTTGGTTCCGGTTGTTGCCTGCCGTGGCGCAGGCGCTGCAAGACAGGTTGAGCGGCGTGCCGTTGAATCGGTTGCGCTTGCGCGCCTGTCAGTTGCTGGGCGTACTGGGGCAGGTCGACGATGCTGTCGAGCAAGCACTCTGTGCTGATCAGCCAGAAGTGGCCGCAAGCTACATGGAGCGCTTGTGGCTGAGCTGGATCCTCAGCGAACGGCATCTGGACCGCTTTATTGATTGGCGCGAGCGTATCGAACCGCAATTGCTGCAAAGCAGCTCGCGGCTGATCTATTTGTGCGCCAAGGCGCTGCTGTTCAGTGGTCGACTGGACGAGGCCGAGGAGTGCCTGCAACGGCTGGGGCGTTTTTGCCCGCTGCCCGATCGCAAGCGCAATCAACGCCTGCTGGCTAACTGGCAGGCGTTGTACGGCACCCTGCACACCCTGCGCGGCAACGTCGAACAGGCGCGCCTGCATTGCCACGCAGCGCTGCGATACCTGACCGTGCAGGACTGGCTGTCAGTGTTGTTGTGTCATTGCACCCTCGCACGGATCGACATGCAGACCGGAGAACTCAACGAAGCCCAGGTGTTGCTGGAACACTCGCTGGAGCTTGCAAGGCGCCAGGGCAGTCGCGAAGCCGAGGTGCTGGTGAACACAGATCGAGTCCGGTTGCTGTTGCTTCAGGGAAAATCGGCGCTGGCGCATTCGCTGTTGCGCACTGAACTTGCGCAACTGACGGGCAGCAGAACCCAGCCCTATCCACTGCTCGGGCGGCTGCTGTTCCTGCAAGGCGAGTTGCTGTTACAGCAAGACCGCGCCGATGAAGCCGAGCAAGTGGTGCAGGCGGGACTGATGCAGGTCCGCGATTGTTGCGCGCCATTTGTGCTCAATGCCTACCTGTTGCTGTCCGAGATCGCTTCGCGCAGGCATGACCAGGAACAGGCGCAGCAGCTGTTGTGTGAAGCCGAGCGACGCATGCATTGGGGCAGGATCGACAGCGCCTGCTACCAGGGCCCGATCGAGTTGCAGAGAAACCGCAATGGATTTCGCGATCAGGGGGCCGACATTGACGTCCCCGCCGTGGCACGCATGCCGGATTATCAGGACGGTCTGACACCCCGCGAAGTGTCAGTGCTCAAGTTGCTTGCCGCGGGCATGTCGGTGCGCGAGGTCGGCCATCGCCTGTTCATTTCGGTGAATACCGTCAAGACCCACGCCAAGAACATCAACGTCAAGCTCGGCGCCTGTCGTCGCACCCAGGCCATCAACAGCGCCAAGGCCATGGGCATTCTGGCCTGAACCACACCACTTGAAACGCCACCCACCTGATCCGGGTGGCGGCGTGGCGCGACCGATGGTCAACCATGCAGTGAACCCGACGCAATGCTGCGCAATCGCGGTGGCGTCCAGACAACAACAAGAGAGGTAGTGATGAGCGCCATCGAGAGTTGGACGAGCACGGACATCCGCACGGTGCTGGAAAAACAGAGGGCGGCCTTCCTGGCCTGCGAACCCTGGAGTGTCGAGCAACGCTGTGAGTTGCTTGAGCGGGCGATCGGTCTGCTGGTCAATCACGAACGGGAAATCATCGACGCGCTGACGGCGGATTTCGGCCATCGCAGCCCCGGTTTCTCCAAAGGCAGTGAAGTGCTTTCGCCACTGGCGACCCTCAAACAGACCCAGGCCGAACTGGCCGAGTGGATGCGCCCGCAGCAACGGCAGGCCCGAGCCGGTGAAGCCTGGGTTCAATACCAGCCGCTCGGCGTGGTGGGCATCGTGACGGCATGGAACGTCCCTGGCTACATGGTGTTCAGTGGTCTAGCCGGCGCCCTTGCCGCCGGCAATCGGGTGATGATCAAACCCTCGGAATTCACCCCAAAGACATCGGCCCTGATCGCGCGCCTGATTCGTTCGGTCTACGCCGAAGACGAAGTGGCGGTGGTGCTGGGCGGTGCCGACGTTGGCCAGGCGTTTTGCGGCCAGCCTTTCGACCATCTGTTGTTCACCGGCGCCACCAGCATCGGCAAGCACGTGCTGCGTGCCGCGGCGGAAAATCTGGTGCCGGTGACCCTGGAGCTGGGCGGTAAATCGCCGACCATTATTTCCCGCACGGCGGACTTCAAGGACGCGGTGGCCAAGACTGTCATCGGCAAGTTGCTCAACGCCGGTCAGTTGTGCGTCGCGCCAGATTACGTGTTCGTGCCACGGGAATCGGTGGATACCTTCATCGGCATCGCCAAAGCGGTGGTCGCCGGATTTCTGCCGACGCTCAAGGACAATCCCGAATACACCTCGATCATCAACAGTCGGCATTACGAGCGCTTGCTGGGCTACCTCAGTGAAGCGCGCGAGGCCGGTGTCGAGCTAGTCGAATTGAATGCCGGCGCTGAAGACTTCAGTAACGCGACGCGCAACAAAATCGTGCCGACCCTGTTGCGCGATCCCGGCGACGATCTACGGGTGATGCAGGACGAAATCTTCGGCCCGTTATTGCCGATCAAACCCTACGACACCATCACCGAAGTGATTGCCTGGATCAACGCGCGGCCACGTCCGCTGGCTCTCTATTACTTCGGCAACGATGCCGCCGAGGAAGCGCAAGTGCTGTCCCGTACCTGCTCCGGTGGCGTGACCCTCAATGGTGTATTGAGTCACGCCAGCACCGAAGGCTTGCCGTTCGGCGGCGTCGGCCAGAGCGGCATGGGTGCCTATCACGGTATCGACGGTTTCCGCACCTTCAGTCATGCCAAAGCCGTGTTGCGCACCGCGCCAAACCCGGCCTGAACCCCTGATTAATTTTTGAGAGAACTGCCATGAAAGCTGCTGTATTCCACCAGGTTGGAGCTCCGCTGGTCATTGAAGAAGTGGGCATCAGCAAACCGGGCCCGCGTGAAGTGCTGATCCGCACCAAAGCGGTTGGTGTCTGCCATTCGGATTTGCATGTGATTGACGGTTCGTTCCCGTATCCGGGGCCATTGGTGCTGGGCCACGAAGCGGCCGGTGTGGTCGAACAGGTCGGCTCCGAAGTGCGTTCGGTCAAGCCGGGCGATCATGTCGTCACCTGCCTGACCGTGTTCTGTGGCCATTGCGAACATTGCGTGACTGGCCACCTGGCACGTTGCGTATCGCCAGAAACCAAGCGCGGCGCGGATGAAGAGTCGCGGCTCACGTATGTGCAGAAGCCGATACCGCAGTTCGTCAACCTGTCAGGCTTCGCCGAACAGATGCTGGTGCACGAAAACGCCTGCGTTGCGATTCGCCGCGACATGCCACTCGACCGTGCCGCCCTGCTCGGTTGCGCGGTGACCACCGGCACCGGCGCGGTGTTCAATACCGCCAAAGTGCGTCCGGGTGAAACCGTGGCCGTGATCGGTTGTGGCGGGATCGGTCTGGCGGCCATCAATGGCGCAGCACTGGCCGGGGCAGGGCGCATCATTGCCATCGACATGCTTGATTCGAAACTGGAGTTGGCCAAGCAGTTTGGTGCCACCGACTTGATCAATGGCAAAAACGGCGACGCGGCCAAACAGGTGATGGAGCTGACCCGTGGCGGTGTGCATCACGCTTTCGAGTGCATCGGCCTCAAGCAGACCGCCGAGCAAGCGTTCGCCATGTTGGCTCGCGGCGGCACTGCCACTGTGATCGGCATGCTCAAGCCCGGCCTGAAAATCGAGCTGGACCCCCTGCAACTGCTACATGAACGCCGCATCCAGGGCTCGCTGATGGGCTCGAACCGTTTTCCGGTCGACATGCCTCGGCTGGTGGACTTCTACATGGCGGGCAAACTCAAGCTCGACGAAATGATTTCCCAGCGCATCCGGCTTGAGCAGATCAACGATGCGTTCGACGAGCTGCGCCGTGGCGAGTTGGCGCGTTCGGTGATCATTTTCGAGTAATTGCCGTAATTCCGGTAGGAGCGAGCCTGCTCGCGAAAAACCAGAGACCGCCACGGGGTGTCAGGCCGCCAGCGTCATCGTCGGCGACCATCGCGAGCAGGCTCGCTCCTACAGGTTTTTCTGCTGCATTCGAATAAGTGCCTGAGCATTCGGTTTTTTTGGAGTGGATGGATGGACATTGATTTCACAGCGGACGAACGCGCCTTTCGCGAGGAGGTTCGTGCCTGGTTGCGCGACCATTTGCCCAGCGAATTCGCTGCGCGCATCGCCCAGGGCAAGCGCCTGAGCAAAGAGCACCAAGTGCAGTGGATGCGCACACTCAACCGCCAGGGCTGGCTGGCCCCTGGCTGGCCGGTCGAGTTCGGTGGTACCGGCTGGACTGACGTGCAAAAGCATATTTTCGACGAAGAGTGTTTCGCCGCCGGCGCGCCGAAGGTCTCATCGTTTGGCCTGAAAATGGTGGCTCCGGTCATCATGAAGTTCGGCACGGACGAACAGAAAGCCCACTTCCTGCCGCGCATTCTCACTTGCGACGACTGGTGGTGTCAGGGTTATTCCGAGCCGGGTGCGGGCTCTGATCTGTCGTCATTGAAAACCCGCGCCGTGCGCGACGGCGATCACTATGTGGTCAACGGTCAGAAAACCTGGACCACCCTGGCGCATTTTGCCGACTGGATGTTCTGCCTGGTACGTACCGACCCCGAAGCTCGCCAGCAGCGGGGCATCTCCTTTCTGTTGATCGACATGCAGACGCCGGGCATCACTGTACGACCGATCATCACCCTCGACGGTGAGCATGAAGTCAACGAGGTGTTCTTCGATAATGTGCGGGTGCCGGTGGCCAATCTGGTTGGCGAGGAAAATCAGGGATGGACCTGCGCCAAGTATTTGCTGACCCATGAACGCACCAGCATTGGCGGAATCGCCCACAACAAGGCGCTGCTCAATCGTCTGAAACAGATTGCCAGTGAAGAGCGGCGTGATGGCCGGCCATTGATCGATGACCCGCTGTTTCGCGTACAGATCGCCGAAGTCGAGATGCAATTGATTGCCGCCGAAATCAGTAGCCTGCGGACCTTGGCGGCCGTTCGCGATGGGGGAGTTCCAGGCGCGGAGAGCTCGTTCCTGAAGATCAGGGGCACCGAAATTCGTCAGGCGATTACCTGGTTAATCAGTAAAGCCGTAGGCCCCTACGCCATGCCGTTCATCGAGGATGAACTGGGTTACGGCACCGAACCGTTGCTGTACACCGATTACAGCAGCGCGGCCACCTATCAGTATCTGGATGCGCGCAAGGCTTCGATCTATGGCGGTGCCAACGAAATCCAGAAAAACATCATCGCGAAAATGATCCTAGAACTCTAAGGCGCCCCCGATCATGGATTTCAAACTGACAGAAGAGCAGCTGATGCTGCAGGAAACCGCCGGGCGCCTGGTGCGTGATGTTTACGGCTTCGAGCAACGAGAACAGTATCGCCAGAGCACGCACGGCTTCAGCGTGCCATTCATGCAGCAGTTGGGCGATCTGGGATTATGCGCAGTGCCCTTTGCCGAAGCCTACGGCGGCTATGCCGGCAGCGGCGTGGATAACATGCTGATCATGACCGAGCTGGGGCGCGGACTGTGCCTGGAGCCTTACCTGCACTCGGTGATCTTTGCCGGTGGCCTGATCGCGCAACTGGGCAGCGAAGCGCAGAAGGCCAGATTGTTGCCACAAGTCGCCGATGCCAGCCTGCAACTGGCGGTGGCGGTCGATGAGCCGCAGGGTCATTACCAATTGCATGACGTGCAGGCTTTGGCCGAGCCGGTAGACGGTGGCTGGAAACTCAATGGCCGCAAGTCAGTGATCATCGGCGGGCAGAGCGCCGGGCTGATACTGGTTTCGGCACGCACCAGCGAGGGCGCGCGGGATGACAATGGCATCAGCCTGTTCCTGCTTGATCCGCAAGCCTGCGGCGTGCAGCGGCGCGTCTTCGATACAGTGGATGGGCGCAAGGCCTGCGATCTGTTTCTCGAAGACGTGTTCGTCGCCAGCGCCGCGCTCCTCGGCGAACCGGGCCAGGCGTTGCCAGCGCTGCGCTACCAGCAGGGCCGCGCCATCGCCGCGCAATGTGCCGAAGCTATCGGCAGCATGGAGGCTGCCTGTGCGTTGACCCTCGATTATTTGAAGACGCGCCAGCAATTCGGCCAACCGATCGGCAAGTTCCAGGCCTTGCAGCACCGCATGGTCGATATGCGCATCGAGCTGGACCAAGCCACTTCGATGACCCTGTACGCCGCCTGTGTGGCCGATCAGGCAGACAGTGACGAGCGCCGCCGGGTCTTGGCGGCGGCCAAATTCATCGTCAGCCGCGCCAGCCGTTTTGTCGCCGACCAGGGCATCCAGTTGCACGGCGGGATCGGCCTGACTTGGGAATACATGCTGTCGCACCACGCCAAGCATTTGCTGATGGTGGCGCGTCAGTTTGGCGATGACGATCACCATTTGCAGGCTTATGCGAAGCTGATGCCGGCAGCGTAAGGCAGTTTCAACTGAGAAAGACGGTGGCGGCGATAGCCGCCCCGGCGCCTTCGAACGGACCTGTGCAATCTGCACACCACCTGGCGTGATGTTGTAAGGCAGACCCCGTACGAATTCATCTCTCTATTTGAGCATTCCTGCGCCGTAACAAACGGCAATGACAATGAGTGCGAGAAAACAGATCAACTGTATGCAAAAGAAGGTAAACCGAACCGCGACGAACGTATCGGTTTGCACATGGGATACGTGAACCAGAGACTGACACACACGAGCGATCAGGACGATTATGGACAAGTAGCTCACCGCAGGACCGTCCAACCCAAGGGCTGAAATCACGAACACGATGACGCCAAAGACCGGCAGATTTTCCACACAGTTCGCATGAGCTCTGGTCCCGCGCCGATACCAATCCTCGCCTTCGAGCTGATCGCTCCGGAAAGAAGCGATCGGGACATTCGACAACAGGATTCTGACCCAGCGATAGACGCCAACGGTTGCCATCAACAATAGTAGGGTCCAGGTCGCAAATCCAAGCAGCATCCACATCGCGATCGTCATGGCTGCCATCCTCAATCAATCATGTTTCAGCACGTCATTCCACTGTCGCGCGACCGACACGCGGTCGGTCGCAACGTATTGATCAATGGCTCATGATCGGTGCCAGTGCGGTCTGAATCCTGGACATCTGTGTTGGCGTTGTCATGCGCGCAAGCAGCCGTGCAAAGTGTGGATGCTGCACACCCGAGACAATGTATTGCCAGCGGTAGGCTCGCAGCACGCAGGCTTTGATTTGCGCGGTCTGCTCGACACTGAACGATCGTGAGGCATTTCCAATGAAGTAGTCGGCATCGGCTGTCGATTGCGCCTGCAGGATGGCGTCTACCGCCGCCACCAGCCCAATCAGGTCGTTCACGGCATGGTCGCGCTCGGCCAGCGAGAGTTTTGCGTGCTCTGCCTGCCACTCCAGTTCATCGAGTACGACGTGCCGGCTCTCATCCTTCCAGTGAAATTTGAAGACGTCCTTGAACAGTGGGCACAACTCCTCACGCGGGGCGATGCTTTGCACATAGTGCGTCTGGACAAACAGCTCGATATGACAGGTCAGCGCCAGCACCGCCCAAGTGCTGGCCGCCAGTACCGCGCGCGCCACATCGTTCGGATCGGCAACTTGGCGATAGCCTGCCGGCAATTGAGTACCCATCATCGTCTCAATGCGCCGGAACAGCTCCTGATGCTTGATCTCGTCGTTGGAAAAGCGAACCAACGCTTCGAGGGCAAGCTGATCGTCAAATACATGGGCCCGACCCTGATCGAGCATCTTGGCACTGATAAAACGCTCGACCAGGCCAAAGATATACGCATAGGTCCGGCCCTGAATCTGGCTAAGCAGGCGGGCGTCGTCTGCGGCGAGAAAGGTCAGACGGTCGATATGCGAGAGGCCGTCGGGCAAGAATTTTCGCGAGAAGTCGAAGTCGCGGTCCTGCAGCAAGTCGCGATCGATCTGCCATTCCGCTTTCTTCGATGAGCGGACAAGTTGAGCATAACGGGCGGCATTGCCTGAATCCGGGCGGGGCAGGGTAGTGGCAGCGTTCATACTGATCTCCGGCTGGCGTGGTCGAGTTGGAATAGGGCCAATTACGGTTAACGCGGGAGTCAATGACCATCGGTGTAGCGTCTGTGGATCGTCTCGATCACTGAGTCCTCGTTGGTGCTAATCTAGGCCTCGCCGCTCAGGCGGCGAATGACCAGTGCGCCTGATTACTTGCTCCAAACTCCGGAAAGGAGGGCTGGCAATTGCTGGATGCGCTATCTGATGTGCTGCGTGTGATTCGGCTGTCCGGGGGGATCTTCCTCGAGGCAGAGTTCACTGCGCCCTGGTGTCTCAGCGGAAGAATCTCTGCGGACGATTGCAAACCGTTCCTGGCGGCCCCGCGACACATCATTGCATCGCATTTTGTCGCAGCGGGGCACATGCAGTTGCAGGTCGACGATGGTGCCACCCTCGACGTGCAGGCAGGCGAACTCATTCTGCTACCGCGCAATGACGTTCATACGTTTGGCAGTGATCTAAGCGTTGCCCCGATGTCGGCGCGCGAAGTCATTCAGCCGCCGCAAGTCGGTGGCATATCAAGAATCAAATGCGGCGGGGGCGGCGAGGCCACACAGTTGTTGTGCGGCTTCCTCGGCTCTGAAACACCGTTCAGTCCGTTGCTTTCGTCGTTGCCATCCTTATTGAAACTGGACGTCCGTGCGACACCTTCGGGTGCCTGGATTGAAAGTTCATTTCGTTTCGCCGTCAGTGAAATTGCGGCGGGGCGCGTCGGCTCGGCAACGGTCATCGCCAAACTCTCCGAATTACTGTTCGTCGAAGCCGTCGGCCAGTATGTCGCCAACCTCCCCGCTGAACGGCGCGGGTGGCTGGCGGGCTTGCGAGATCCACATATCGGGCGCGCGCTGGCGCTGCTCCATGCTCGTCCAACCGAGGGCTGGACGGCAGAAGCGCTGGCGATTGAAGTGGGCATGTCGCGCTCGGTATTCGCGGAGAGATTCACGGCGTTGGTCGGACAGCCACCCATGCAATACCTGACGTTCTGGCGCATGCACGTGGCGGCTCAACAACTACGCGAGGGTCGCGGCAATGTGGCGCAAATCGGCTTTGCAGTGGGCTACGAATCCGAGGCCGCGTTCAGTCGTGCATTCAAACGACAGTTCGGCACATCCCCCGGTATCTGGCGCAGGCAATCAGCATGAGAGGGGCTGGCGCCTGAGGACGCTCACATCAAGGCAGGCAGAAAATGTTTGATAGAGCCGTGCGCATTTCGTCAGGCTGGGGTTGATCCAGCGCCTAAGCCCTGCAAACAACTTTGGCGCCGATCGGATGTACGGATGCCCGCGTTGAAACTCCACACGCAAGACGTGGAATCATAGGCTTCGCATCAGCGACGATAGTACCGGTGACCGTCCTCGTAACGGTGCCGCATGGCGCGGTCCTGGTGGCGCTCCCAGTCACGACGGCGTTCAGCTTCTCGGCGGGCTTGCTCTCTGCGCCAGTTATCCCGGCGCCAGTCGTCTCTGCGCCAATCGTGTCTACGATCGTGCCAACGGCCGTCATGCCAGTATCGGTCGTCATGGGCAAGCAACGTTGCCGGTTGCTTGCCGGCCATACTGGCCAAGGCCGGCCAAGGGTTGTCTGCGGCCTGGACAGGTGCCTCAACGGCTGTGGCTTGCTTTGTGAAAACAGGGTCTGAGGCCTTCATCTGTGTGGCGGATGCCGAGCCCACTGCCGCGAATGTCAACAGGCCGAACAGCACCAACCGTGGGACATGGAATTTCATGAGTGAAGACAACCTCTGAGGGAAGATTGGACGTGTGGCCTATGACTGCGACGCTTGAAGACCGCGTGCTTAATCAGCGCATCTGCCTATCCACATAGACCGATATACAGAGAAAAGTTCTAGGGAACCGTTACTTAAATAGCCAGCGGTTTTCACTCGCTAGAGAAAAAAACAAGAACAGTTGCCGCGGTCGTTACAGCAGGAACTTCCGGTGTTTGGCTTGGTCAATAGCGGCCCTGTATCGGAAGCGCCGAACAGCGCTGTTTACGGCAGTACCTTCCGAGTTCAGTCGAGTAAGTCCCCTGATGCCAATCAATAACCATTTGTCAGGCCTCATCCTGGTGCTCTGTGCCTTCGCGTCGTGCGGTTCTGTCGCAGCCGAGCGACGAGCGACCGCGCAAAGCAACAGCGCCTCAACCACCCTGATCGAAACAGCCTCGCGCCAGTATGAAAATGGCCAACTGGACCAGGCTGCCGCCACGCTGGAGCGCGCCCTGCACATCCAGCCGAACAATCCCGCGACGCTGCATTACCTGGGTGTTTTGCGACTTCAACAGGGGCAGTACCAGCAGGCTGAAACCTTGGCGGCGCGCTCGAACATGCGGGTGGGTAACAACGTCCAGTTGCGCAACCGCAACTTCCAATTGATTCAGGCGGCGCAGCAGGCCCAATCATCGGGTACCCCACCAAATGCCACCGGGGACGTGGTTGCGGTACAGAAGGGGTTGGAAGAGGAAGCCCAAAGGCGCCGCGTAGCGGACATGGCGGCTGTTGAGCAGTCCGCTTCGGAAATCGGGCGTGACGCTGGCAACCTGAGTCACGCAGAGGACAATCGGGTTTCGGCTGCACCGACAGTTGGCAGAGCCGGGACCGCAGGGGCGTTCCAACAGTCTAATGTCCTCCCAGAGCCCGCGCCTGCTGAATTTGAAATTCCCCGCGGCCACATGCCACCCCCGGGCAAATGCCGAATCTGGTTCCCTGATCGCCCGCCGGGGCATCAGCCCCCACCGGGTAAATGCAAGAAGTTGCGTGATCGGGTTCCTTCAGGTGCTTACTTGGTGCGCGGTTGAGTTCCCGACTGCTCAGACCACTACAGATCCCGAGCCCAAGTCTGGCTGACCAGGTCTTTTCCGAAACTGTGTACCGGCTCCTCTTCGGCCAACTGAAAACCTGCCTTTTGATAGAGCTTTCGCGCATCGCAAAGCACGCTGGTGGTCCAGAGCATCATCTTTGTGTAACCCGCATCCCGTGCAAATCTGAGACTTTCTTCCAGCAATCGATTGCCGATTCCCATGCCTCTGGCACTCGCATCCACGTAGAGCATTCGCAGTTTGGCGGTCGTCTCGTCATGCCTGACGACAAACACCGAACCGATGACCTTGCCATCTTTTTCCGCGATCCAGCATCGCTCGCAGGATTGATCGAATTCACGAAGGTACTTGGCGACGATTTCTGCCACCAGCGCTTCGAACTCCGAGTTCCAACCGTATTCGCGAGCATATAGCTGAGCTTGTTGCTGAACGACAATTCCCATGTCACCCGCTACAGGATCGCGCAGGAGGTAGGAGGGATCTCTGTCGCCCAATAGCGTCTGTATCTGTTTCATGGCTTGGGTCAATTGATCCTGCTGTGGCTCAGGCAAGCCTTGCAGCATCAACACGACTTCCTCACGAGCGGCGTGCTCCAGCGAGGCCAGCACGGTGCGACCTGGCTCGGTAAGCTGGATCTGAGAGGCTCGGGCATCGCTTGTCGAACGCGTCTTGCCGATCAAGCCTTTTTTCTCGAATCCGCCGATGACTCGGCTGACGTAACCGGCGTCCAGGCCGAGCATCTGACACAGGTCTGAACTCTTCAGGCCGGCACTGGCGCCCAATTCGAAAAGGATACGCGCCTCGGTCAGGGAAAATTCGGCCTTGAGCAAGTGTTCTTGCAGGGCGCCGATCTGGCGGGTGTAGAACCTGTTAAAGCGGCGTACCGTTTCGGCGCGCTCAAAAATGGTGGCGGACATGGAAGCTCCATATATTTGCTTTTGGCAATTATATGGTTGACCAAGGCAACTATGTCAATCGTGTGATTAGAATTTGAATGATGCATGCCAATGATTTTCACGACACGTTTTTGAGAATGTGCGCGAGCCCTTTAAACGAACGGGAGCCGATCATGGGGTGCCGCTTCCAGGCGCAGTCGTTGAGCGGTGTATACGACCTGTTTGTACTGTAAGCGACATGTCATCGAACTCTGCCAGGCGTTTACCTGTCGACCCATCACCTGTTTCTCAACACTCGAGCGGTCTCTTCTGCACGATCGCGATCATCTCGCGACCGTCTGAGCAGACCATGGTGATCGCGATGAACTGTCTTATATGTGTCGGTACTGCGCAGCGCATTCAATGTCTTGGCCCCTGGGAAGAGCGGGACTGTCCAGAGTGTGGTCGCTATCGCGTGTCGGATGAGCTCATCATGATGCTGATGGAGCAAGGGCAAATATTCGATGTGAACAAAACCAGACGTTGGCTAAGTAGTCAGCGAGTGGCGGGGGCTGTTCCTTCAATCGAAGTCCATGAAGCACTGCTGCTGCCCTGAAGACAGCGGCATCGGTTGTACTTCTTTCATTTTGGAATCCGCCCATGCACCTCTACACACTGCAATACCTGTTCAACGGCGAATCTCGTGAGGTCGAGCTCGAACTCAAGCAACCTCAACTCTCCGTACAGGAGGCGACAATGCATCTTTTGCAGCTGCATTTCGGAGATGGCGAGAACAGCCTGCTGATGCCTTCAGCGGACGCAACTCCGAAAGAAATCCTGGCGCAGGCTGAACGGCTTGGATTGACCCGGATCAGGGTGGTTTGAGTTGAACAGCATCGATTCAACGTCAAAGGCAATCTGCCCAATAAACCCGATTAGAAGGTAGCTTAGCGGCCGTTTTCCATCGCTCCATTCACCGGCTGCCCGATTGCTCTTTGCCAAAGCCTCAAAGCAGGCTCCACGACACCCCGACATACATCGCCATGCCTTCACCAGGGGTGGATCGCGCCGCGTCGAGCCCTTTGTCGTCGTAGCCCGGGGTGACGGTCGCGGCGTAGTGCTTGTCGGTCAGGTTGCGCATGTCCAGCCATGTCTGCCAGTCGCCCTTGGGCGCGTTGTAACCCAGGGTTGCACCGAATATGGCGTAGGGATCGGCGTAGAAGCTGTTGGCGTAGTCGACCGCAACCTTGGACGCCCATTGAGTGTTGACTGCTGCGAAGAAACCTAGCGGCCAGTCGAAGCGCAGTTCGCCCTGGTAGTAATGCATCGGCAGGCCCGGCAGGCGGTTGTCGCCGAAACGCTCGTCGTCGCGGTAGTGGAAATCACTGAAGGTATAGCTTTGGCGCAGGGTCAGTTGGCCACCGCTGTCCGGCGACCACAGGCTGCTCGTCAGGCCGGCTTCCACTCCCTGGTGCACGGTAGGGCTGGCGTTGAGTTCATAGGGCGTGGTGGCATTGGCGTCCGGCAACACCGAGAGCAATTCGTTGTGCACCTGGGCGTAATACCAGGACAGGCTCCATTGCCCCAGCGAGCTGTCACCGCGGCCGCCGATTTCCAGGGTGGTTGCGGTCTGGTTTTGCAGCTCGATCGGATCGCGCTGGGCACCCGTGGCCGGGCCGGTGCCTGCCGGGAAGCGCACGTTGGAACTGTAGATCAGCGACCAGGGGTGCGGCGCTTCAACCGAGCGGCTGAGGTTGCCGAAAAGCTGCAGATCGGGCGTCAGTTGATAGCGCAGACCCACGCGCGGAGCGTAGTCCCAATCGCTCAGGCTGGTCTTGCCGCCGGCTTGCGGGTAGGTGACAGCGCTTTCCCTGCGGGTATAGATGGCAGCAAGGCCGGTGGTCAGCCACAGGTCGTCGGCGATCTCCAGATCATTGCCCAGATGCAACACGGTGTCCGAACCCTGATAGGTGAAATCGCGAATGTGCGTGCCCGGCGCATAGCCAGCGGTGTTGCCGGTGGGAATGCGCACCTGTTCGCTGGCGCCGGCATTGGGCAGGTGCTTGGTCACGCGCAAGCCCAGCGTGCTTTGGCTTTGCAGGCCCCAAAGCGTATCGCGACGCTTATAGTCGAACGTGCCGCTGACGTCGGTGTACGCAACCTTCAGGCGATTGGGTCCTTCACGCAAGTCCATGGGGTAGTCGTGGTAGACAAGGCCGGTCTGGATGCTCGAATCGTCGTCGATGTAGTAGGTGGTCTTGTTGCCGATAAAGGTGCTGCCGGGCTGCTCACGGCGGTCGTCGCGCGTCACATAGGCGGGGTTGGCGGCCCGTGGGTTGTGTTCGATGGAGTGCTTGGTCACTCGTCCGGCAAGGTCGTTGTCGGTCTGGCGATAGCGCAGGTAAAAGCGGGTTTCCAGGTTCGGGTTGAAGCGATAACCGAAGTTGGCAATCACGCCCTGACTGTCGCTGGCGGTGTGATCCTGATAACCATCGGCATTGGAGCCGGTCAACGACACGTAGTAATCGAAGTCACCCAAGACCTGCCCGGAGCTGACCTGTCGCTGCTGATAACCGTGGCTGCCGGTCGCGTAGCGCACTTGCAACTTCGGTGCGTCGTAACCGGTGTGGCTGACGTAATCGATGGCGCCACCCAGCGCCAGTGCACCCCTGTCGAACCCATTGGCGCCGCGCAGCACTTCCACATGATCGAGCCACAGCGGCTCCAGCAACTCATAGGGCGTGCCGCCAGGGCCCGTCAGCGGCAGACCGTCGAGCATGGCGTACAACCCTGAAGCGTGGGCACCCGGAGCCCGGTTGATCCCCGATCCGCGGATCGAAATCTTCACCCCTTCGTTGCCCGCAGACTGGGCGTAAATCCCCGGCTGGTAGGCCAGCACATCCTGGTTACTGGCCACGCGGCCTTGCAGGGGGCGGCGCATGTCGACCACATTGCTGCCACCGGGGACTTCTGCCAGACGGGCCTTGGCCTGTTCGATCTCCAGGTCTTGGCCACTTTGATCCTCAGCCCCGATCAACACTTGCCCCAGCTCCAGGCCCTGGGCCATGGCCGGACAAACGAGGGCCAGCCCCAACAGCGCAGCGGGGAAGGTTTTGGGCGAGGGCATCGAATGAACTCCAGACGTTTAGGCACGGGCAGTGAACACTGCGACGCAAGAATGAACGAAGGGAGCACATGGGGATTTTGTTTTTTTCCGTTGAGCGAGGATTGGCAGGGCGTGCGAACAGGTTGCGCCAGGTTGCGGTGCTCCGGGGAACACCGCCTACTGCCTTCGGCGTCAGGCACCTTGCGGGGTTTCGCCACGGGCCAGCCGGGCATTGATATCGTCGATGACAGCCGGCAGTTCGGCGATGGTATCGATCAGATAATGAGGGCGCGAGCCTTCGAACATCTTGGCGATGCGCGCTCGTTCTACGGCCAGTTTGTCTAAGGGCAAGGTTTTGAATTGCTCGTAGGTCAACCCCAGGGCATTACCGGAACAGGTCAGGGCCACGGTCCACATGCCGGCGCTACGGCCCTCGAGGATACCTGGCCAGGTGTCGTCGACCTTGACGCACGCCGCGACGTCACTGATGCCCAAGGCAATCACATTGGCCAGAGCCTGAGCCGGGTAAGGCCGCCCGTTGGGTACTTCGTCGGTGGCGACGACATGATCGGCCACGTAACCATTGTGTCGCGCAAGTTCGACGACTTTTGCCATGACCACCGCTGGGTAACCGGAGCAGGAACCGATTTTCAAGCCCTTGTCGCGCAGGGCGGCGATGGCGTCAAGGGCACCGGGGATCAGGGCCGAGTGCAGGGCGATTTTCTCGATTTGCAGCGGCATGAACCGCTCATACAGTGCGGTGACATCATCATCGGTGGGCAAGCGATCAAACACCGCGCGGTAGCGTTCGGCGATCTGCGGTTGATTGCATAGCGTGCGAATGTGATCCCACTTGCCCATGCCCATCGGACCCCGTGCTTCCTCCAGCGAAACGGCAACGCCGAATTCGGCAAACGCTTCGACGAAAATCTGCGTGGGGGCGAAGGACCCGAAATCGACGACCGTACCCGCCCAGTCCAGGATCACGGCTTGCAGGTGCGAAGGTTGTTGATAGTTCATGGTGAATTCTCCATTTTTTGTTGTGGGCCGGCCGTCCCTCTTGTGATCAAGAAGTAAGCCAGTGAGGTGGATCAGAGTGAGTCGCAATCAGGTGGTCGGTAGTGGGCCGGAATCGAAGAGCTCTGCGATCATCGGCCGGTTTCTGCGAATGCCCAGGCAACACAGGTGGTAGTCGATGGAAAACGGGTGATTGACGAATGTAATCGGTTTGGTACCCGGTGTTTCGGCATACTCGACCGCCGAAACGAAACCGATGCCGATACCTTTGGCGATGGCATGGACAATGGCTTCACGGCTGTTCAACTGCATGACACAGTTCACGGCAACACCCAGTTGTTTGCAGCTTTCTTCCACCAATTGGCGGGTGCGTGAGCTTTTTTCGCGCATGACCCATTTTTCATCGCTGATCTGCTCGACGTGCACTTCCTTTTGCCGAGCCCACGGGTGGTCGTCACGCACCACGGCAATGATCGGATAACGTCGGTACAGCTGGGTATCGAAGCGTTGGTCAAACTCGGAGAGTGCCAGGATGGCCACGTCGATATCGAAGTTGAACAGGCGATCCAGGGTTTCTTTCTCAGGCGAAAACGAAGTTTCCAGTTCGATGTCCGGATGCCGTTGCATCAGTTCGTAAGTCAGGTTCATTGCTATCGGTGGCGATACCGCACCCAGGCGCAGCATGCCGAGTTTGCGTTGCTTGAAACTTTGCAGCAGTTGCACGGCTTCATCCTCCTGGCCGAACAGCCCCTGGGTGATTGCATAGAGCTGGTGGCCCGCTGAACTCATCTCGATGAAGCGGCCCCGGCGATAGAACAGCTCCACCGAGAACTTCTTCTCCAGGGCGTTGACCTGCTCACTGACGGTCGGCTGCCCGACGCTCAGGTACTCGGCGGCGAGGGTGAAACTGCCGGTCTTCGCCACCGCGTGAAAGGAACGCAGCCACTTGTGGTACTGGTACATGAAATGATCCTGTTCCTGGGTCTTCGCCCGTTATTCAAGCCGCTTCGCCGGCTGTCAACGCCTGATGAACAGCGCGACCGTTGCGCTGCACAAACAGGCGGCAGTGACCACGATGAAAATCAACGAAGTGTTGCCGGTACTGTCGAGCATACTGCCGATCAGCGGTTCCGCCAGGCCGGCGAACAGATAGGACGAGAAGTTCATCACACCGGTGGCGGTGCCGGCACGCTTGGCACCCACCAGGTCAGGGCACAACGCCCAGAAGCTGGAGGCGGGGCCGTAGACGAAGAATCCGCAGAGAAACAACGCTACCAGACCGGTCGCACTGTGAGGTGCCAGGGTCCACATCCACAGGCTGGTGCCGGCGCCGAGGACCATGTAGAGCATGATCGCCAGATAGCGTTTGGAACCGAACAGTTTGTCCGAAATCCAGCCATTGCTGAGGGCGCCGATGGCCATGCCGACGGGCAGGGCAACGGTGATCCATTTTGGATCGATCATGCTGTCGCCGCTTTTCCAGTTGGCACCGAGAAAGTGCACCGGCACCCAGACGATCAGGCCATAGCGCGCAGCGTTCTGAAAGCCGAGGGACAGTGCAGCGATGATCAGGCGGAAGTTCTTCAGAACAGCCTTGTAGCGTTGCGCGGAGGTCTCGGTTTCACCGTGGGCCACCTCATGGTTTTTGTCGTCGGCATTGGCTACGCCCGTATCGGCCAGTGGCTCGAATCCCATGTCCTGCGGGCGTTCACGGGCAACCAGGTAAAAGATGATGCCGCCTGCCAGCATCAGTAACACCGGTAAACGGAAGATCCAGCGCCACTCCAGTTGCATCACTTCCAGGACAACGATCGAGGTAACGTAGGAAAGGACAGAGGCGCAACCGGCCGCAAACACGTAAAAGCCATAGACCTTGCCGCGCTCACCAGTGCTCCACCAGTTAGAGATGAGGCGACTGCCGGGTGCCCATCCGAGTGCCTGGAAGTAGCCGTTAATGCCCCATGGAAGAATCAGACCGGCGAATCCGCTGGCGAAACTGGTCACCCAGTTGGCACCGCAGGACAGCACGGCGCCGAGGGTCATGATACGTCGGCCACCGAATTTATCGGCCAGGTTGCCATTGATAGCCTGGCCGATGGCGTAGGCCCAGAGCATGGCGGCCGATGCCCAGCCGAGGGTTTCCTTGGACAGGCCGAACTCGGCCTGGATACCGGGTATGGCGAAACCGAACGTCTGCCGTCCGGTGTAGAAAAACAAATAACAGAACATGGCTGCCAGCAACATGCGCCACTGGGCGACTCGGAACGATGAAGTGTGTACGGCAAGACCTGGCATGGTTTGGGCACGATTCATGATCTTTTCCTTATTCTTGTTGGTTCCCTGCGATTCGCATCGCGGGGCGCACTCTTTTTTCAGGTGCAGCAGGAAAACGTCGCGGCCTGTTACGCCGCTGGCAGTGTTGTGTTGGGGGGAGGCTGGCCCTAGGCCGCTCGTGAACCGATGAAGTTCTTGCCGCGTGCACCCTGCATCGCAAAATCAATCATGCGCCGGGCTTCTGTGTCCGTGACGCCGTAGTCGGCGAACTCGGTTTTCACATCAAGGCTGTGCAGGAAGGCGCGTAGCCGATCCTGGGCGCTGGGTAGGTCATTGCCGAAAATGCGCTGGAGGGTGCGGTCACGTGCTTCGTCATGACCCCACGCCAGTCCAAGAACCAACGGCAATGTAAAGGAGCACGCTATGCCGTGGGGCAAACCGTGATGCAACGTCATTTCATAGGAAATGGAATGAGCCAGCGCGGTTTTGGTGTTGGAAAATGCCAACCCTGCCTTGAGCGCCGCCAACGCCATCCGGCAACGCAGCTCCTTGTTGGAGAGGTCACGACTCAGCAGCGGCAAGCACTCCAGAATGTCCAAGATGGCAGATATGGCGAAGGTGTCGGAAACCGGGTTGGCATTGATGTTCCACACCGACTCCAGTGCATGGGACAAGGCGTCCAGGCCCGTGGAGATCGTCACGCTGCCGGGAACGGTAAGCATCAATTCCGGGTCGACGATCGCCACCGTGGGCCAGGTGCATTCCATATGCAGGGAATATTTTTTATGGCTGGCGGTATCCCAGATCGTAGCCCAGGGCGTCACCTCGCTGCCGGTGCCTGCCGTGGTCGGCGCCGCGACTAGCAATTTACTGCGCGCCGGGGTAAAGGGCTTACCCGCTGCCAGTAATGCGAGCAACTCGTCGAATCGACCAGACTCGGTACCCACAATCAACGCTTTGGCCGTATCAATTGCACTGCCACCGCCGACAGCAACCACCGTGTGGCAGTCTCCAGCCTCTTGCCAAAAGCGCTCATAAGTGTCGCGAAGTTGAGCCACGTCCGGATTGGGTTGCACATTCTCGATCACATGGATCAAGCGATCACCGAGCAGGTCCTGCAGACGATCAATCAGACCCAGCGCGCGGGCTTCGGGAAAAGTGACGAGGGCGACTTTCTGGTTTTCAGTGATGGAGACAAGCTCCTGGAGGCTACCCCAGCCGAAACGCGTATCGACGGGGTTGTGAAATCGGGCAGTCATGGCGGGTCCTTTGTTTTTGTTGTTGGAAGTGGCTCCATGCTCGCGTTACGGCATCAACTGCACAAATCGATAAATCGCAGGTTCGGATCGGCTGGGCCGATAACAACAGTCGCGAAATGCCCTGTACCTGGCGTTAGACTCAAACCTGGCGTTACTGCTTCGGTTCTTTGACTTCATCTGGCGAGCCGCTGGATGTCGCGGCATCTTTTTCTGCGGCACTCGTATCCGCTCCGGAGTTGGAGCCTGACGCCTCTTCGCCTTTTTTGTCGGCCTTGTCCTCGTTGGATTGAGCCGCTTTACCCTGGTTCAGGCCCGGTAGGGCGGCAGGCGGAACAGCGGGGTCGGTAGCAGTCTCGTAGGCAGCGAAGGCGAACAGCGAACTAGTCGACATCAAGCTCGCAAGCAGAAACACAGCGGCTTTACGCTTCATGATTCGAGTCTTCCATTGAAGGGATGTACAGTTTTGGAAGGGCGGGGAGTGGGAACGTGCTGGTTAGCTGACCAGCGGTAATGGCCTACTCGTCACAGGCATCGGCGACGGCTTTCTCGGCGCGTATGAGTTCTTGCTTGATGTCCGTGGTAATGCGCTGTTTTTTCAGCTCCTGGCCCAAGAACGGTTGCTCGCCGCGGGATTTAACCTCGGCATCCTCGGCAACGATCTGCTTCTCGATGGCGGCGGAATGCTCGTCGATCACCGCGTTGACCTCCGCTTCATTGCGGGCGGTATCCAGGGCGCGAACCAGTTTGCCGGCCTCGGCTTTTTCAGCCTCGGCATAGGCTTCCACGGATAAACCGGCAGTCATGGCCCGGACTTGGGTTTCGAGGTTTTTCAGATGCTCCTGGTTTGCCTTGCACACCGCTGCCTGGCGCTGGTTCTCGACCCGCTCCCATCGGTTAAGCCCATAGGACGCAGCGCCCACAACGATGAGCGTCAGGGCGACACCCAGCATTTTGCCTTTCAAAGCTCACCCCGCATGCGCCGTGCGCAACAGTTTTTCGGGTTCATTGTGCGACTCCATTTCCGGATAAAAAAGCGTAGCAGACCCTTCATGGGATTCATTATCACTTGGTCGTGAGACGAGAGGAGTGTGGCTCACTGTTCACCATCCTGGTGATAAGGCTATTACCTAGGCCACTGCGGCAAAAGCCGTCATCGAATGGGAGGCGCGTCAATATCCTTGTTGCAGGCGCTGTCATAGGCTGGGGCAAATTGTCGGAGTGGGTTATGGTTTTTTTTGAATTGATCACTTTTACGGTGCGCGTGCGCACGGTGGCGGACGCCCTGGCGCGCATCGAACTCGGGTTGGCACAGCCTGAAGTCGGTGGAACGCTGATGGGGTGTTGGGCTTCGGAACTGGGCAAGCTGAACCAGATCGC
Organism: Pseudomonas sp. Sample_10; assembly: GCF_004321495.1. NCBI lineage: Bacteria > Pseudomonadati > Pseudomonadota > Gammaproteobacteria > Pseudomonadales > Pseudomonadaceae > Pseudomonas > Pseudomonas sp. Sample_10. Next base: position 179,491 of record NZ_RCOE01000034.1, on the reverse strand, counting down.
CGTGTTGCGCGGGTTTGCGGACGAATGCCATAGGCAGGCGGAGCGCGAGCGGTTCCTGCTGGCTGGCGACGTCTTTGGAATCAGCCCGTTCATCACCGATTTGCGCATTGAAAACTACACGCTGTTTCCCTTTCTTGAGCCCCTGGTCGCAGGCCGACACGGCCCTTTCTACGAACTGCGCGTGTATGACCTGATCAGCAGCGGCCTGCAACCCACGCTGGACGGTTGGCGCAAAGCCATCGAAGCTCGAACCGCCGAACAGTATTCACCGGTTTACGCGGCGTTTTACGCCACCGACGGCTCGCTGCCGCGTTACCTGCACATCTGGCCCTGGACGACACTGGAACAACGCCTGCAAGTGCGCACCCAAGCCGTAGCCGACGGCGTCTGGCCACCGGAAAACTCCGGCCCTCAACTGCGCGACATGTGCTCGACGATTTACCTGCCGGCGAAGTTTTCGCCTTTGCAATGAGGCGGCTGTCCGATCGACGATTGATGCTCAAAAACGCTCCAGCCTGTATGCCTCCACCGTTGGTAATCCAAGGCTGTGCAAAGCACTCGTTGGCGAAACCAATTGAGCGATCATTTCAGCCGTGACCGCCGCCTGCGTCAAACCCAGGTGCTGGTGGCCGAACGCGAGCAATACCTTGCCGTCGCACGCACTGTCGATGATCGGCAGAGAGTCCGGCAGGGAAGGGCGAAATCCCATCCAGGGCGTGGCGGCGTCTGCGTTCAGGTCACGACGGAACAGGCCCTTGCTGAGACGGTGCAACTGCCATGCGCGCTGCATGCTCGGCGGGCTCTCGAGACCGGCGAACTCGACGGTGCCTGCCAGCCGCAGTCCGTCAGTCAAGGGCGTCATGATGAACTTGCGCTCCAGCGAGGTGACGGCGAACGGCAACCGTTCGTGCTCATGCGGCAGCATCAAGTGATAGCCACGCTCGGTGTCCAACGGCACCTTTTTGCCGGTCAGCGCGTGGGTGAGTTTCGCTGAATGGGCACCGCAGGCGATCAGGATTCGCCGACTGCTGACCAGGGCTTGATCGGTGACCAGCGATACTCCGCCTGCGTCCAGATGTCCGCCCTTCACCCGTCGCTTGAGGAAATGCACACCGCAGGTCTTGGCGGCGTGTACCAGTTCACAGACGACGCGATAAGGGTCGAGGAAATGCCCGGTGCGCTCAAAGAACAATCCCCCCTGAATGTGCTCGCTCAGTTGCGGCGCGGCATCGCGTACGGCATTGGCCTGCCAGCGCTCGACCGGCACCTGCTGCTGGCGCAGGCGTGCCTGTAGCGCTTCGATCGCCGGTTGCGAATCCGGGCGCTCAAATACCAGTAACGAACCATCTTCTTTGAGCAAGTCAGGCCGCACGATCGCCTGCAACAGTCGTTGCCACGCGCCAAGGCTGCTCTCGTTAAGCGCGCGGATGCCGGCCACCGTGCGCTGGAAAGGCGCCGGGCGCAGGTTCATCAACAGCCGGGCAAACCACGGCAGCGCTCGCGGCATGTACTTCCAGTCCAGGCGCAGCGGCCCCATCGGGTCCAAGAGCATGGCGGGCAAGCGTTTGACAATGGACAGTTCGGCGATGGGAAACACCTGTTCGGTCGCCAGATGCCCGGCATTGCCGAACGAGGCGCCGTGGCCGGGCTCCTGCTGATCGAGGACCACCACCCGCAATCCTTGACGCGCCAATTGCAGCGCGCATGCGACGCCGATGATCCCGGCACCGATGACGGTTATGTCGTGCCGATCGTTTGCAGTGGAGTGGATAGCATCCTGCGCCAGGTCGGTAGCTGGATTGATCGCCCGAATCGCTTCGTGGCGACCCGTCGTGGCGTGCTGGCCGTTCAGCATGTTGCCTGTGAGCGTCATGGCATTTCCTGAAAATAGCAGAGGACGGAAACAAATGCGGAGCGTCAGGCGACGTTCTGCTCGGCCGACCAGTGCTCGTACCACTGGCGGAACAAGGCGTACTGCTTCTCGGCGTAACGGCGCTGGGCATCGCTGAGCACATCGGTTTCGTTGAAGTGGAGGGCGTATTCCTTGTCGCCGTTGAGCACCATCAGGTGTTTGTAATACAGCACCAGGTCACAGCCCTCGTCGAAGGACGACAGCACTGTCATTGCCGCTTCCAGTTCCCGAGCCTGCCGGCGAGCCTTGGCGTCACCTTTGGCAGCTTGTTTGCTCAGGGCCACCAGTTGCAGCACTTCGCGCGGCAGTGCATTGCCGATGCCGGTGATGGCGCCGGTGGCGTTGCAGTTGACGAAGCCATGCACCACTTGGGTGTCGACCCCGACCATCAAGGTGACATCGTCGTCCCTGGAGGTGATGTGCTCAGCGGCGTAGCGCAGGTCGGCGGCACCGCCGAACTCCTTGAAGCCGATCAGGTTCGGGTACTCGCGACGCAGTTCGAAGAACAGGTCCGCACGGGTGGCGAAGCCGTAGTAAGGGCTGTTGTAGATCACTGCCGGCAACCCCGGGGCAGCCTTGAGAATGGCGGCAAAGTGAGCTTTTTGCGCGGTTGCCGAAGCACCACGGGACAGCACGCGAGGAATGACCATCAGGCCATGGGCGCCGACTTTGGCAGCGTGTGCCGCGTGGGACACCGCTTCACGGCTGTTGACCGCACCGGTACCGACAATGGTTGGTATGCCGGCGGCAACCAGACGTGCCACGCCTTCCTGACGCTCGGCTTCGGTCAGCAACGGCCAGTCCCCCATGGAGCCGCAGTACACGACGGCGCTCATGCCGATGTCGATCAGTTCGCGACCCTTGGCCACCAGCGCGTCAAAGTCCGGTTTGCGATCGGCGGTGCACGGGGTCATCAGTGCAGGAATGCAGCCGGTGAAGATGTTGTCGCTCATTGTGGTAACTCCTTGCAGCGTTTATTCAGGTCGGTTGAGGGTGTGGGCGCCGCCGAGGGGCTTAAATGCCCCACGCAAAGGGATCCTGTTCGTCGATCAGCAGCGTGGCGTCGGCGGTCATGTAGGCGCGGCCGGTGATGAAAGGGCGGATGCGTTCACCTTCCCATTCGAAGCTGCCGACAAACTGGCTGGCGGTGATGCTGGCCTGGACCCAGCGCTCACCGGCGGCCAGTTTGCCGTCGGCTGCCAGGCAGGCGAGTTTGGCGCTGGTGCCGGTGCCGCACGGCGAGCGGTCGTAGGCTTTGCCGGGGCACATCACGAAGTTGCGGCTGTCGGCCTGATCGTCGTCGGCAAACAATTCGACATGGTCGATGAGCGCGCCGTCTTCGCCATGAATGCCTTGCGCTTGAAGTGCCTGGAGCATCGCCCAGGTGTATTCGGTCAGGGCGTCGACGTTGTCCATTTGCAATGTCTTGCCGTGGTCGGACACCAGGAAAAACCAGTTGCCGCCCCAAGCGATATCGCCAAAGACACGTCCATGGCCCGGTACCTCGACCGGCACCTGCTGGCGATAGCGGTAAGCGGGGACATTGCGCAACGTGACGTTGCCGTCTGCATGCAGCGTGGCGCTGACCGGGCCGACCGGCGTGTCGATCTTGTGCTCGCCAGGGCCGATCAGACCCAGATGCTGCAACGAGTTGACCAAGCCGATGGTGCCGTGACCGCACATGCCGAGATAGCCGGCGTTGTTGAAGAAAATCACCCCGCAGGTGGCATCCGCCGATACCGGTTCGCAGTACAGCGCGCCGACCAGTACGTCGTTGCCTCGAGGCTCCAGCAGGCAGGCCCTGCGCCATTGGTCATGCTGGTCGCGCAGGGCATCGCGTTTCTCGACCATGGTGCGGCCTGGCAGCTGCGGAAAGCCTTTCATCACCAGACGAGTCGGTTCGCCGCCGGTGTGGGAATCGATGATGTGAACCTGTTTCATAAACCGTCCAATTTGAGAGGCACCAGGTGCCGGTTCAGAGAGAAGTCTGGATCGATGCGCCAAACGGGAGAGCGGCTGTGATGTCACTGATAACGCTGTCGTCGTGGGGCGCCGAGGGCAGCAATGGCGATAGATTGAACGTGCCGGAACGGCTGCGATTGATGGTTTGTGCAGGTCGCGATGACGAAATCAGCACAATGCCAGTTGCTGATCCCAGGCCCGGATCCCGTCTCGACACTGCCCCGGTCTTGGGGCAATCTGTTTGGCTTTCGTCGATCCGGACCGTGGGAGAGTGAGACTCATGACGCAGAACGCCTTTGCGATCCTGTGCCAGGGGAACGAGGAGCAACGTCCCGAAACCATGGAGCAATTGTTGGCAGGCGTAGCGCTTGTGCTACCGATGCTGGACGTCATTCCCAACGCCGCGATCTTCATCAAGGATGTTCAGGCCCGCTACGTCATGGCCAACCAGACGCTGGTGCAGCGTTGCGGCCTCAAGCACCTGCAACCGTTGCTGGGCAGAACCAGCGCCGAGGTCTTTCCCGCGCAATTGGGGCCTGGCTATACCGAACAGGATCGCCGGGTACTGGAGCAGGGGTTTGTCCTGGAAGACCAACTGGAGCTGCATCTGTATGGCAGCCGCGAGCCCGGTTGGTGCCTTACGCATAAACGCCCGCTGTACAACCGCAGTGGCGAAATCATGGGCCTGGTGGGCATTTCAGTCGACCTGCAATCGGCCAGCGACACCCATCCGGCGTATCAGCGCCTGGCGGCTGTGGACGAACACATCCGCCTGCATTTCCACCGTCGAGTCAGCCTTGGCGAGCTGACGCGAATCGCCGGCATTTCGGTGGCGCAACTGGAGCGCTACTGCAAACGCGTGTTCCACCTGACGCCGCGACAGATGATCCAGAAAGTCCGCCTGGAACACGCGCATCGTCTACTTCACACCGATATGCCGATCACCGAGGTCGCCTTGCAGTGCGGCTATACCGACCACAGTGCTTTCACCCGCCAGTTCAAGGCGTTGACCGGGTTTACCCCTCGTCAAATTCGGCAAACCACGGGAAATTGATAGGGGGAACGATTTTCACCTGCCTCGCCATGCCGGGCGTTTGACCTTGGACTAGACTCACGCCGTCAGATGAAGCGTCGACTCTTCAGCAACCGCTGCCAATACATCCGTCATTGGCATTTTTGAGGTTTGGTCATGGCAAAAGATAAGAAAAAAGCCTTTAAAGTTTCTGCTGAACCCGCAAAGTTGACGAACAAAGACTATCTGGAGCAGTTGCGCCACTTGCACGTCGAGTTGGTCAAGTTGCAGGAATGGGTCAAAGAGAAAGGCGTCAAGATCTGCATTGTGTTCGAAGGGCGTGACGGTGCGGGCAAGGGCGGGACGATCAAGGCCATCACCGAACGGGTCAGCCCGCGGGTCTTTCGGGTGATGGCGCTGCCTGCGCCATCCGAGCGGGAAAAAAGCCAGATGTATGTCCAGCGCTACTTGCCCCATCTGCCGGCGGCGGGCGAGGTGGTGATCTTCGATCGCAGTTGGTACAACCGTGCGGGCGTCGAGCGCGTAATGAACTTCTGTACCGAAGAACAAGTGGAGACGTTTCTCAAGTCTGTCCCTCATGTAGAGCGTGCGATCGTCGACTCCGGGGTCATCCTGCTCAAGTATTGGCTGGAAGTCAGTCCGCAGGAACAGACGCGTCGGCTCGAAGCGCGGATCAAGGACGGGCGAAAAATCTGGAAACTGACACCGATGGATCTCAAGTCATACAGCCGCTGGTATGACTACTCGCGAGCCCGTGACGCCATGTTCGAAGCGACCGACACCGATCATGCACCGTGGCTGGTGGCCGATTCCAATGACAAGCGTCGGGCGCGGCTCAACATCATCAGCGATTTACTCAGTCGCATCCCTTACAAAGACGTGCCCCGCGACAAGGTCGTATTGCCTAAACGGCAGAAGCCCGGTGGCTATCGCGAACCTGACTATCCGCTCAAACGCATCCCGGAAAAGTATTGACCGTTAACGGCAGCGAACCTGCGACTCACACAGAAGGGCCAATGTCCTATGAGCCATTCGGATGCTTCGTCGCCCGACCCGGAACCGGGTCGGATTGCACGTCGGGACGCAGGCAGCGATCAGTCTGGCTGGAGCCGCTGGTTTCCCGGGCTGCGCACATTGCGCGGCTACCATATGGCCTGGTTGCGCCACGACCTCGTCGCCGGCCTGGTGTTGACCACCATGTTGGTGCCTGTAGGTATCGCCTACGCGGTGGCATCGGGGGTGCCGGGCATTTATGGCCTGTATGCGACCATCGTTCCGCTGCTGGCGTATGCGCTGTTCGGCCCCAGCCGGATTCTGGTGCTGGGTCCCGATTCATCGCTGGCGGCTGTCATTCTCGCGGTTGTCTTGCCGTTGTCGGGGGGCGACCCGCAACGGGCCATCGCGCTGGCGGCGGCCATGGCGATCGTCTCGGGGGCTGTGTGTGTACTGGCGGGGATCGCCCGTCTGGGGTTCGTGACCGAGCTTCTGTCCAAACCGATTCGCTACGGTTACATGAACGGGATCGCCCTGACGGTCTTGATCAGCCAACTGCCCAAACTCTTCGGCTTCAAAATCGAGGCCGAGGGACCGCTGAGAAGTCTTTGGGCGATCGTGACCGCGATCATCGATGGTAAAACCAATTGGGTCACTTTTGCGGTCGGTGCTGCGACGCTGGTCGTCATCCTGCTGCTCAAGGGATACAAACGCGTGCCCGGCATCTTGATTGCCGTGGTGGCCGCGACCGTCGTCGTCGCGGTTCTGGACCTTGCGGCAAACGCCGGGGTCTCGGTCCTCGGCTCTCTCCCGCAAGGCCTGCCGGGTTTCGCCATTCCCTGGATCACCCGCGCCGATATTGTCCCGGTGCTGATCGGCGGCTGCGCCGTGGCCCTGGTTTCATTCGCCGACACCAGCGTACTGTCCCGCGTTTACGCGGCGCGGACCCGCACCTACGTGGATCCGAACCAGGAAATGGTCGGCCTGGGTGTCGCCAATCTGGCCGCCGGATTCTTCCAGGGGTTTGCGATCAGCAGCAGTTCGTCGCGCACACCCGTGGCCGAAGCCGCCGGGGCGAAAACCCAAGTGACCGGTGTTGTCGGGGCTGTGGCCGTTGCGTTGTTGCTGGTGTTTGCCCCCGACCTGCTGCGTGACTTGCCCAACAGCGCCCTGGCAGCGGTGGTCATCGCATCGGCCATCGGCCTGATCGAAGTCACTGACCTGTTGCGCATCTATCGCATGCAGCGCTGGGAGTTCTGGCTGTCGATCATCTGCACCATTGGAGTGGCAGTTTTTGGCGCGATCGAAGGCATTGGCCTGGCCATCGTGATCGCGGTCATTGAATTTCTGTGGGACGGCTGGCGGCCTTACTCCGCCGTGCTCGGACGCACCCAAGGGGTCAAGGGTTTTCACGATACCCAGCGCTATCCCGACGCGATCCTCATTCCCGGCCTGGTGCTGTTTCGCTGGGATGCATCATTGTTTTTCGCCAACGCCGAATTGTTCCACGACCGGGTCATCGACGCCCTGGCGGCCTCGCCAACGCCGGTGCGCTGGTTGGTCATCGCCGCGGAACCCATCACCAGCGTGGATGTCACCTCGGCCGACATGCTCGCCGAACTGGACGAAACCCTGCGCACCGCGGGCATCAAATTGTGCGTGGCCGAGATGAAAGACCCGGTCAAGGACAAGCTCAAGCGGTTCGGCCTCTACACCTTGCTGGGGGAGGCGGCGTTTTTTCCAACGATAGACGATGCGGTCGGCCGCTATCTGCAAAGTCATTCGCTGGATTTGACGGGTTGGGAGGTTGAGGGGCGTTGAGAAGTAGCCGATTGGTCGGGGCCCATTGAGTCAAAAAGCACTGCCCCCGGCTGACCGATGGCAGTACTCTCTCTCCATAACCATCATCGTTTTGTGCGAGTAGTCCCTTTGAAGAGTCGAGCATTGATGATTGGGGTGGATATGGGCACCTCAAGCACCCGAGTCCTTGTGCTGGACGAAAAGGGTCGCAGCCAGGGGGCTGCGAGCCGACCCGCTCCGGGCTTGAATCCGACACGCCAAGTGTTCGAGCAAGACCCTGAGCAGATGTATTTGTCGGTCCTCTTGACCATCAAGGATGTACTGAGCCGCTACGATATCAATGTATCGCAGATCGGCGGCGTTGCGATGTGCGGTCAAATGGCCGGGATATCGCCCATCGGTAAACGTTGGGAGGCAGTCGCGCCTTACGATTCCTGGCTGGATATGCGGTGTGCCAGCCAGGTTTTGCGACTCAAGGCGTACGAGCAGCAGATCATCGAGCACTCAGGAGGGCCAGCGGGTGCCAACCATGCAGCGAAATGGTTGTACTGGCACGAGCAACAGCCACAGGTCTATCGCAATATTTCCAAGATCATCATGCCGGCTGCCTACGTGGCAGGGCGCATGGCGCAGCTGCAAAGCGACGATGCGTTCATGGATTACACCTACCTGGGTTTCAACAGCTTTGCCGATAGTCGTGCTGTGCGTTGGAACACCTCACTGATCGACCAATTCAACCTTGATGTCGAGCGACTGCCCAATCTGGTATCACCGTCAGATCGCATCGGATCGGTCTCTGTCAGTGCCGCAAGCCTCTGCGGATTACTTGCCGGTACGCCGATTTTTGCCGGTTGCGCAGACGTCGCCGCCGCGTTGCTCGGCACCGGGATTTTCAAACCTGGAAAACTGTTCGACATCGCCGGCACCGGGTCGGTACTCGCCACCTTGCAGGACCACTACGCCGTCGACAGCCAACACAAAACGGTCACGACATTCAGGCATTGCCTGCCCGAACTGTTTTACTCGTTGGCGTATGTGGGCGGGGCGGGCATCAGTTTCAACAAGTTTGCCCTTGAAGAAAGTGAATGTCGGCGCTTGTCGATAAAGGCGCGTGCGCCCTTGTCCGAGCGCAACAAACTGTTGTTTCTGCCTCACGTGGGCGGGCGGCATGCGCCGTTCGATGCTTCGATGGCCGGCGCCTTTGTCGGGCTGGACTGGACGCACGACCGTACCGACCAGTATCGAGCAATGATGGAGGCGGTCGCCTATGAATATGCGCGTTTCCTGCAGTGCATGAGGGATATGAACCTCGAGTTAGACGAAGGGGGCGTATTCAGTTTGGGCGGCGGAGCCAATAGTCCGTTGTTCAATCAGATCAAAGCGGATGTGCTGGGAATGCCTTTCAGCCGGTTACCTGGCGCCGAATACGGTGTGCTGGGTGCGGCGTTGTTGGTTGGGCAGGGTGCCGGTATTTTTGCGGATCTGAAGCAGACGGTTATCGATTGGCAAAGACCGGTCGAGGCCGTGGCCCTTCCAGACGCTTCGAAGCACCCGTTCTATGCGGGCATGCGCAAAGCGTATGAGCAGATGTTGACCAGTCTCAAACCCGTTTTCGACGAGTTGCATTCGGTCCCGCTCTCTTGAGTGCGATAGCGTCGGCCATACATGCCGTCGCTACTGTGGGGGTAGGACGTACCGCGAAGGGATGTCGAGTTTTTTGAAGTATTGCACGGCAAAATCGACGAAGGTTTTAACACGCAAAGGTAGCTTCTTGCCGCCCTCGGTGAGCAGGTGAAACCCGGTGGTTGGGCACTGATAGTCTTCCAGCAGCGGGATCAACCGTTGGGCCTGTATGTCGTCCGCCACCTCCCACGCTGATTTCCAGACGATCCCCAAGCCTTGCAGCGCCCACTGACGCAAGGTGAAACCGTCATTGGCCAACCGATTGCCCTTGACCTGAATCGTGGTCGACACGCCCTTGTTCATGAACCGCCATCGATCCAGGGTGAAATCTGCACGCAGTTGTACCAGACAGTTGTGTTGCAGCAGGTCTTCGGGGCGCAGTGGCGCGCCATGTTGCTCAACGTATTGCGCAGAACAGCAAACCACTTGCCGATCCACCCCGAGGGAACGAGCGATCAGTGAACTGTCCGGGAGGTCACCGAACCGGATCGCAATGTCGGAGCCGGACTCTACGAAGTCCAAAATTCGGTCGGTGAAAAACAGGCGAATGCGTACATGGGGGTTTTCGCTGATAAAGCTGTCGACCAGCGGGCTGATCCACTGTCGCCCCAAATCAGTAGGGCAAGTCACACCGATAGTGCCTAGCAAGTCGCTGTGGCCGTTTTTGATGATGCTGTCGAGGGCGTCGACCTCTTCGAGGATCTTCAGGGCATTTTCAAACAGCAACTGACCTTCGGCGGTGGGGCACAAGCTGCGAGTGTTGCGCTTGAGCAACCGCAAACCATAGAACTCCTCCATCGCCTTGAGGCGACCACTCATGGCGGCGGGTGACAGGCCCATCTGACGACCCGCCGTTGATAGCGATCCTGTCTGTACGACGAGACGAAACAGCCGCATGTCTTGTAATCGATCGACCATGATGGTTTCGCCTCGTGGAAGTTGTTTTTTATTGTCTGCAAAGTATTAGCCAATTGTTCAGCAAAAACCATCTAATTAAAGAATCCTACAGGCCACCAAATAAAGGCGAAATCCCTTTGGAATGGGTGTTTCCGGGTGCCTGTGAAGATAATTCAAATATGTTTGTTGTTTGATTCATCTTTCGGAATCGGTGAAAAGTCAATTTTCTAAAATCGAATAGAAAAGTTGGGGTGATTGTTAATAATGAAAGCCAGTGCCTGTGAGTCACAATAAAAAGAGGTTTATGTTATGCGTGTTCAATATCAAGAGGCCGCCCCTTCGATAGACCTGGTGGGTCAGTTCAAATCAGCAATGGGACGCTTTGCCTCTTCTATAACCCTGATCACCACATTGGACGACGATGGTCAGCCCCACGGCCTGGCGGCAACTGCTTTTTCCTCGGTGTCCATGGACCCTGCCTCGGCGCTGATCTGCGTCAACCGAACCGCCAGCGCCTCACCGATCATCAAACGCTCGGGGTTGTTCTGCGTGAACATGCTGCAAAGTCAGCACGAGCCGATCTGCAAGATTTTCAGCCAACCCGACCTGCGCGAGCGACGCTTTGTCGAGGGTGACTGGCACACCGGCGTTCATGGTATCCGTTATTTGGCCGACGCCCAGGCAGCGATTTTTTGCGAAGTAGTGCAAGAGATTGAACACGGGACGCACACGGTATTTATCGGCAATGTCATTGATGTCATCACGCAGCCGTTGAACGAGCCACTTTTATATATGGGAGGGCGTTATCGGGAGTTGGGTTGTTAACCCGTAGTTGTCGTGTGCTGCTCGATCTTATAACAATTACATAAGAAGTGGATGTGGGTATGAACAATCAGTTGTTGGCAAAAACAAGAGTGCCGGGGTCCATTCCAAAGTGGGTCGGCTTGGATACGAGTGTGGCCGGCCCTACGATCGGGCTGTTTTTGTTATGTGCAGTATTGACCTTCTTTACCGATAGCTTTTTGACGCTGAGTAACCTGCTCAATGTGCTGGATCAGGTAACGGTCCTCGGCATCATGGCGTTGGGCATGACGCTGGTCATTCTCATCGGTGGCATCGACCTCTCAGTGGGGGCAGTGCTGGCGGTAGCGATCATGGTCATGAGTTGGCTTGAGCAGGTTCTCGGCCTGCCGATGTGGGTGGCCATGCTTGGGGCAATAGCGGTCGGTGCAGCGTGTGGCTCGACCACGGCCTTGCTGGTCGTCAAGGCCGGTCTTCCATCCTTTATCGCGACACTGGCAATGATGTCCATCGCCCGTGGGCTTGCCTATATGGTCACGGACGGTGCGCAGGTCAGCGGCTTTCCCGAATGGTTCAGCAACCTCTCGATTATTCGCTACGGCGGCGTACTGTCGCTGACCGTCAGTTGCTTCGCCGTGTTGGCGCTGGCGTTCTGGTTCGTCCTCAAGTTCACCGTACCCGGTCGCAGCCTGTACGCCATCGGCGGCAGCAGCAAAGTGGCCAAGCTCGCCGGCATCCGCGTCAAGGGATACACGAGCGCGGTGTACATCATCTCGGGCATCTGTGCGGCCCTGGGCGGCATCATCATGACCTCCCGCCTGGACACCGCCGGTGCCGGCGCGGGTGTTGGCTATGAGCTGGACGTGATTGCTGCCGTGGTGATTGGCGGTGGCAGCCTCAAGGGCGGCGCTGGGAGTGTGGTCGGCACGATTATCGGCGTATTGATCATCGGCGTTTTGCGCAATGGCTTGAACCTGGCCGGTATTTCGCCCTTCGTCCAGCAAGTGGTCATCGGCGCGGTCATCGCATTCGCAGTGATGCTCGATTTGCTCAAGCGCAAGACTGATTGATTGCGGGTGGTTAACAGAATCCGCCATCAACTTCCACGCACAATAAGAAGGATAAAAACATGAGCCTGTCTGATTTTTCGCTACGTTTTTTTGGGTTGCCACTGCTGGGCTGCTTGATGTCGGCCGGCGCTTACGCGCAAAGCAAACCTGTGGAAGAAATCACCGTAGGGATGTCGATCCCGAGCTTGCAATGGGTGTTCTACCTGATGGTCCGTGATGGCGTCATGGAGCAAGCCAAGACGCTCGGCATCAATAATGTGCTGGTGGCCGATGCGCAGGCCGATCCAGCGCGTCAGGTCAGCCAGATTCAGGACATGTTGAGCAAAGGTATCGATGTGCTGTTGTACACCGCCACCGGTAGCGCTGCTTCGGCCGTGCCGGTGCGACTGGCGCGACAGCAGGGTGTGCCGGTGATCTGCATTGACAACTTTCCGAAAAACGTCGAATGCGACGCCTACATCTCGACCGACAACCTGGCCGCCGCCGGGGAGCTGGCCCGGCAGATGATCAAGTTGACGGGGGGCAAGGCTGAAATCGGCCTGTTGCAGGGCACCCTCGGCGATTCCACGGAAGTGGCTCGCGCCAAAGGCCTCGATGCGGTGCTGTCCGAGGCGCCGGACATGAAAATCATCGACCGCAAACCGACTGACTGGCTTCAGGACAACGGCTTCAAGGTTGCTCAGGACATGTTGCAAAAGAACCCGAAGATCAACGTGTTCATCGGGCGCTCTGATGCGCCGGCACTCGGTGCGGCTCAGGCAGTCAAGGTGGCGAACATCGATCACAAGGTCTGGGTGTTCGGCTATGACGGTTTGCCTTCTGCCCTCGAAGCAATTCGCGACGGCAAACTGGACATGACCATCACTCAACAAGCCGTGGAAATGGGGCGTAGCGCATTGCGCACCGCCGTCGATCTGCAGCAAGGCAAACAGGTGACCAAGACTCAGCTGTTACCAGCTTTTGTCACCACTCGCGAGAACGCAGAAGCCTTCCTTGAGAAGCATCCTTGAGATCGGCAGAGGGAGGGCACGTCATGAATGCGATCAGTACCGCTCAGGAGCCGCTGTTCCGGGCGAGCAATATCGGCAAGTCATTCAACTCGGTCAGGGTGCTGGAAGATATCAGCCTGGATATCGGCTATGGAGAAGTGGTGGCATTGCTCGGGGAAAACGGCGCAGGTAAATCGACTTTTTCCTCGATCGTCGCCGGTGCGCTGACACCCTCCAAAGGCACGATGTTTCTGGCCGGTGAGCCTTATGCGCCGACCGGGCCGGGAGCTGCGATGGCGCTGGGAATCAACATGATTCACCAGGAGATTCACCTGCTGCCTGACTTGAGTGTGTCGGAGAACGTTTTTCTCGGTCATCTGCCGACCCGCGACGGCATCATCGATCGCAAGAAAATGTTCCGTGAAACAGAGAAGCAACTGCGGCGCCTGGGGCTGGATATCTCACCGGATACTCCCGTGCGGCAACTGAAAATCGCCGCCCAGCAACTGGTGGAAATCGCCCGGGCGCTGACCCTCAATTCGCGCCTGTTGATTCTCGACGAGCCGACAGCAGCCCTGGGAAAGGACGAAACCGACCTGTTGTTCAAACAGATTGAGGAGCTGAAGAAGGAGGGCGTTTCCTTCATCTACATCAGTCATCGCATGGATGAGATCGCCCGGATTGCCGACAAGGTCGTGGTCATGCGCGATGGTCACCTGATTGCGCGTCACGACAGTGGAAAGGCTGATGTCAGCATCCTGGTGTCGCAGATGGTAGGACGCCCTATCGATCGGTTGTTTCCGGAACTGGCGGAACCACAGGAAGCGGTGGTCTTGAGCGTCGAACACCTGTCGGACAAGGCAGGGCGTTTTCACGATGTGTCATTTTCAGTGAAGGCCGGGGAGATCTTCGGTATTGCCGGCATCGTCGGTGCCGGTCGTACGGAGCTGGTGCAGGCAATCGCCGGGTTGAGTGCACTGGCTCAGGGCAAGGTGATGTTGGGTGACCGACTGCTGCCAGCCAACAACGTACTGGCGGCGATTGATGCCGGTGTCGTGTTAATTCCCGAGGACCGTAAATCCGAAGGCGTGGTGCTGAGCCAGACCATTGCCGAAAACCTTGCCTATTGCAATCTGGACAGCCTCAGTTCCTGCGGTGTCATGGCCAACCGCAGGGTTGCGGCGTTTGCCCGTGAACGCATTGCGACGTTGGGGATCAAGGGCGTGGCGGGGCAGATGCTCGACAAGTTATCCGGCGGCAACCAGCAGAAAGTGGTGATCGCCAAATGGATCGCACGCAATCCCAAAGTCATCATCCTCGATGAACCGACTCGTGGCATCGACATGGGGGCACGCGCGGCAATCTACGAGTTGATCATCGACCTGTCGAAAACCGGGGTGTCAGTGATTGTCGTCAGTTCCGACCTTGAGGAAGTCATCGGTCTGTCCCATCGGGTGATGGTCATGGCGCGTGGTTGTTCCCAAGGCATCCTGCATCGGCCACAGATCGCCCCCGACAGCATCATGACCCTGGCCACTGCTTGATGACGGGCATTAATCGAGGAGGTTCAAACATGTCTGACCCGTACCAGGCGTTGCCGTATCGGCCCTTTGCCGAGTTGCTGGATTTGCGCGGAAAAACCGCCGTCGTCACTGGTGGCAGCAGCGGCATCGGCTTCGCCATCAGTCGGCGACTGGCCGAAGCGGGGGCCAATGTGCTGATCGGCAGCCTCGCGCTTGAGCGCAGTAGTGAATTGGTTGAAGCCGGTTATACCGTGGCCTTTCAAGCCACCGACGTCAGCCATCCGGCTGACATTCAGCGCCTGGCGGACACCGCGATCGAGCGTTTCGGCGGCCTGGATGTCTGGGTCAACAACGCTGGGATCTACCCGCTCAGGGCGATTGATGACATCGATGCAGGTTTCTGGGACGGGCTCCACGCGATTAACACGCGCGCAGTGTTTCTGGGGGCACAGGCGGCGCAACGGCAGATGCGCCGGTTCAAAAGTGCCGGATCGATCGTCAACCTGTCATCGATTTGCGGTCACCGGCCCATGGCCAATCACTGCACCTACGACGCATCCAAGGGCGCGGTACTGGCTATGACCCGAAGCCTGGCGAAGGACTTGAGTGCCTTCAACATTCGGGTCAATTCGATCTCGCCAGGATTGACCGCGACGCCGGGCAACCTGGAACCGGAATTGCTCGAACAGCACCGGCAGAACAACGTGCTGGGCAACATCGCCCTGGGTCGGGCGGCCGAGCCCTGGGAGATCGCCGATGCCGTGCTGTTCCTGGTTTCGCCGCTGTCGTCCTATGTGACAGGCATCGATTTGCTGGTGGACGGCGGCTGGTTGCTGCACGGAAGTTGAAACGCAAATAAAGCTTTTGAGGATGAGTTGTACGCGCTGAACTCACGCGTCGACTGCCTCGGATATTTGAACCATTCCTTGAACGTTGCGACTTGCAGCGCCGGCACTGGCACGCCTGCGAAACGAGCGCTCGTCATGAAAACGGTGCGTTGTGAAAAACCTTCGCAATGCGCCGGTCACTGAAAACAGCAGGAGAACGACATGAAACTCGCCATGTTCATGCAGCCACTTCATCACAAGGGCTGGGACTATCACGAGATGTATGATCAGGACATCGCTTGTGCAGTCCATGCCGATAGCGTCGGTTTCGATGAGCTTTGGGTCGGTGAACATACGTCACAGCGCACCGAGCCGATCACTAACGCACTGCAATTTCTTTCCACCCTGATTCCGCTTACCCAACGCATGAAGCTGTGCACCGGTGTACTGAATCTCCCGCACCATTTTCCGGCGCGTATCGCCGCTGATGCCGCGATGTTCGACCACATGTCCAAGGGGCGCTTCATCATGGGGATCGGCCCGGGTGGGCTGGCGTCCGACTTCGAGGTATACGGCAGCAACGGCAAGGATCGTGGGCAGATGATGGTGGAATGCTACGAGATGATCCGTGCGATCTGGAACTCGGGTGCGCCCTATGATCTTTCCTCGCAACACTACCAAGTGAGCCTCAAAGAGGCGGTGCATCACGAACTGGAAATCGGCTACATGCCGACGCCGTTCCAGAAACCGTTTCCACGGGTGGCAACCACGGCCATGAGCCCGTTCTCCGGCACCGCAAAACTTGCGGGCGCCAAGGATTGGGACCTGATGTCCGCCAACTTCAATCCGACGGCGACCGTAGCTTCCCATTGGCAAGCTTATTGTCAGGGTGCGCAAAGTGCCGGGATCAAGGCCGATGCCAACAATTGGCGGGTGGCCCGTTCGGTATTCGTCGCCGACTCACAGGCTCAGGCCGAAGACTATCTGGCGCAAGAGAGTTGCACATTGCGACGCTACTTCGACTACATGATCGATAACCTGGCCACCAACCATTACACCAAGATCTTCAAGACCCGCCCGGACATGACCGACGAGGAAGTGACGGTCGATCATTGCATCAAGGAGATGGTGATTTACGGCGACGTGAATTCCGTCACCGAGCAACTGGTTGCGTTCAGTGAACAGACCGGGCCGTTCGGCACCTTGATGACCACATTCCACGAGTGGGACGACGAAGCGCTGTGGCGGCGCTCGATGCAACTGACCGCGCAGCAGGTGATGCCGCGCCTCAACGATTACATGACCCCCCGACTCAAAGCGCAGTAATCGCCCGATTGCGTTGGGCTTATGTGCGGCCGCATCGCGGATGTGGCCGAAACTTTGGTAATGCGCCTGGACACGACATATGACTGATTTGACAGACTTGCGCGAAAGCGCGGATCGAGCGTTTGAACTGACTGAAAAGGAGTTGGCTCGGCTACGGGATAAAGCCCAGTTCATTCGCCTGGAAACCATCCGACTGATCGAAATCGCCAAGGTTGGCCACTACACCTCGGTGTTCTCGGCCGCGGAGTTGTTTGCCGCGTTGTACTACGACGTGATGGATCTGCGATTCGCCGAGCCAAAATGGCCAGACCGCGACCGCTTCATGATGGGCAAGGGACATGCGGCCGTCGGATTGTTTCCGGTATTGGTGGAGTGGGGCTTTTTCGCCAAAGAAATCCTCGACAACTACACGCGTCTCGGTAACCCCCTGGGCGACCACCCGGATATGCGCAAAGTCCCCGGTGTGGATTTCTCCTCCGGCTCCATTGGTCATGCACTGTCCGGCGGGCTGGGAATGGCCCTGGCCGGGCGGATGCTGGGCAAGTCGTTCACCACTTACGTGATGCTCGGCGACGGGGAAATGCAGGAAGGGCAAGTGTGGGAGGCGGCACTGTCGGCGGCCCACCATAAGACTGCAAACCTGGTGGCGATCATCGACCGCAATGGCTATCAGCTCGACGGCAATGTCGATGACGTCATCGGTATCGAGCCCTTGGCGGACAAGTGGATTGCTTTCGGTTGGGAGACCCACGTGGTGGATGGTCATGATCTCGCTGCAATCACCAGCCTGTTACGTCGCCTCAAAGCCGACACGACCCGCACGCAACCGGTGTGCATCATCGCCAATACCGTCAAGGGCAAAGGGGTTTCCTATATGGAAACCGAGCCGGGCTGGCACCTGGGGTATCTCGATCCCGAGGATGCACAGCGTGCTATCGACGAAATCAAAAGCAAGGTGATCTAACTCATGAATACCGCACCTCTGTCGAACAACTCCTGGCAGTACCGGGAACTGAACAGCCAGACACCAAGCTTGAATGCCTTGTCGGATGCCCTGATCGAATTGGCGGAACGGGGCGAGCCGATCGTTGCCGGTACCGCCGACCTGCAGTACTCCAACGGCCTCTCTAAATTTGCCGAACTGTATCCAGAGAAATTCGTGCAGTTCGGTATTTCCGAACAGAACATGGTGTCTGCCGCAGCCGGTATGGCTGCGGTGGGCATGAAACCATTCGTGGCGACTTTCGCTTCGTTTCTGCCATTGCTGTGTTGTGAGCAGATCCGCATGGACGTGGCGTACTCGGCACTGCCGGTGCGCCTGATCGGCCACCACGCCGGGATTTCCCTGGGCTTCTACGGCACTTCGCATCACGCCACTGAAGACCTGGCGATCATGCGTTCGATTGCCGATATCACGGTGGTTGCTCCCGCCGATGGCAATCAACTCAAGGCCGCGATCCTCGCCTCGGCCAACTACCCGCAACCGATCTACTTCCGCATCCAGCGCGGGCGTGATCCGGTGGTGTACGACACCGTGCCTGACTTTGTCTTCGGCAAAGCCACGGTGCATCTGACGGGCGATGAACTGACGATCATTGCCACAGGCTCAACGGTGCACCCGGCACTTGAGGCAGCCAGGGCGTTGAATGCCGCCGGGCGTTCGGTGGGCGTGATCGATATGACCACCATCAAGCCGCTGGACCGTGAGGCGGTGCTGACCGCCGCGCGCAACAGCCGGGCGATTCTCACCGTGGAGGAACACAACATCATCGGCGGATTGGGTGGCGCGGTGTGCGAAGTCATCGCGGAAGAGGGCATCGGCGTCAAAGTGCGACGCCATGGCATTTACGACGAATACAGCCTGATTGCGCCGCCGACTCATCTGTATCGGCATTACCGGCTGGATGCGGCGGGCATCGAAAGCGTGGCACTGGAGGTATTGGGTTAAGCCCGATGCAGGAGCGACCCTGATCGCGATGGCGCGCTGTCAGTCGATGATCATGCTGGCCATGTAATGGTCGTCGCGAGCAGGCTTGCTCACACAGCTTTGGCTGTTCTGCGAGGTAACAACGGTTTCCCCTTTTAGGCGTTCTGAGCCTGGCGTGCGATGGGGGCTTTCATTGACGAAAGCCCTGGTCGCACGTTTTTTTATGGCTGCGATTTATAGGGGCGGGCTTTCATCCGGGCATAAAAAAAGCTCACCGAAGTGAGCTTTCAAGGTTTCGAAAATGGAGGGGTGTTACCACTGCACTCCGCTGTTTTCGATCCACTCCAGAATCGACTCGCGCTTGGGCTTCCACCCCAGCAATACCCGGGCATTCACCGCGCGAACACGACTATTGGAGCCGATGGCAAAGCGCGCCCAATCACCCAGCAGTGCAATCGCCTCATCCGCCGGCCAGCTGCGAATCTCGCCACCGAAACCCAGTGATTTGCTGATGGAAGTGGCGATTTCGATGAACGATGCTTCGCCGTTTTCGGCGAAGAACAGTGACGCTGAAGGGGCT
This sequence comes from Pseudomonas sp. Sample_10, assembly GCF_004321495.1. Lineage (NCBI taxonomy): Bacteria > Pseudomonadati > Pseudomonadota > Gammaproteobacteria > Pseudomonadales > Pseudomonadaceae > Pseudomonas > Pseudomonas sp. Sample_10. Next base: position 160,168 of record NZ_RCOE01000034.1, on the reverse strand, counting down.
TTTTCGATGGCCAGGCGATACAACTCAGCCAAATCTTCGATATGCACGTTAGACCAGCGATGCACGCCGGCACCCATGTACGCGCCGGCACCGTACTTGCGCGATTGGGCGAACAGCTTGGGCAGTTGATCGCTTTTGGCTGCAACCCCCAAGGTCTCGCCGTAAATCATGGTAGGGCAGAACACGATGCTGCGAATGCCTTGTTCGACCCCGGCGCGACGCACGATCTGATTGATTTCGACCCGGTCCTTGCGGATGTCCATCGGGGTGAACGGGGTCTCATCGGTGAAGATGTCGGCGCGTTCGTAAGCGCCGCGAGCGTCGTCACCGACCACGCTTGAGCCCGACGTGTGCAACAGCACTTTTCCGCTGCCGCTCAAAGCCTTGATAAAGGTTTCTACCGAGGCCAAGTGATCCGAGTTCGCGGCGTTGACCACCGCATCGGCCCAGCGTGCCTGTTCGCCGAGAATGTAAGCGTCATCCAGGGTGCCGAGTACGGGGGTGATGCCCAGGGCCTGGAGGGCGCTGCGCTGTTCCGGGTTACGCACCAGGCCACTGACTTCATGACCCGCGTCCACGAGGTATTTGGCCACGGAGCCGCCGATGTATCCGGTCACGCCGGTAACGAAAATCTTCAATGTCTTGTCCTCGTATTTTTTGTGATTCCTGACCTTCACCGGAGCAAAGGGCAGGCATTCCAGGTTCAGGAACGCTTTACCATACGATCAGCCCTGCATATGAGCTAGACTGCTTGAACTACAAGTATCTGTGAATTCAGTTCATGCTAAACATAAAAGACGTCAATCGTTCCGGGGAAATGGAAGTGTTCACCCGGGTCGTCAATGCCGGGACCTTCTCTGAGGCCGCACGACAGCTGGACATGTCGCCTTCGGCCGTCAGCAAATTGATTGCGCGCTTGGAGGCGCGCCTGGGTGCGCGCTTGCTGCATCGCTCAACCCGGCGCCTGGAACTCACCGCCGAAGGCGAGCGGTTCAACAGTGAATGCCTGCGCATTCTCGAAATGATCGACTCCGCCGAACGGGATATCGGCAACGTGGCCAAACCCAGTGGGCTGATACAGGTAAACGCCAATCTGCCGTTTGGTCTGCATTGCCTGTTGCCGCTGCTACCCGACTTTTTCTTGGCCTACCCGGACATCACCCTCAACGTGGAGCTCACGGACACGGTTGTCGATCTGCTGGAACGTCGCGCCGACATCGCAATTCGCACCGGCCCGATGAAGGAGTCGAGCCTGGTGCAGCGCCGCTTGGGTGAGAGCCGTATGATCACCGTGGCGTCCCCGGCTTACATTGCGCGTTGCGGCGCACCGAAAAACCTCATGGAACTGCAGCGCCACAACCGCCTCAGCTTCGGTTTTCACCGGCACTCACAGGCCTGGGTGTTTCGAGGCGCTGACGGCGAACGCATCGAGATCGAGCCCAAGGGCAATGTCCTGCTCAGTGACGGCGAAAGCATGCGTCGCTCTGCACTGTCAGGCCTGGGGATTGCCCGACTGGCGAATTTCCACATTCATGACGATCTCGAAGCAGGCCGCCTGGTCCCGGTTCTGCAGGATTACGACAGTGGAGAGACCGAGGCGATTCATGCGGTGTTTATCGGTCCTGGCCAGCAGCTGCCCCATCGCGTGCGTGTGTTTATCGACTTCCTGCTGGACAAGGTCGGACCGCAACTGGTGACTGACCGGCCGTGATGCACTTTCCGTCATTGGCTAACTCCGTCTTCAGAAATCCTTGAAAATCATCGGTCAAGGCCTCGGGCATGATTGCGTGCACAATGACAAAAGAAGGCTGCACCCATGGATTACCAATTGACTGGAAAAACCGCGCTGATCACCGGAGGCGCCACGGGCATCGGCAAGGCCATTGCCCAACGTTTCATCCTTGAGGGCGCCCGCGTCGTGATCAGCGGACTGCATGAAGAAGAGGTCAGCGCGGCCCTTCAGGAACTGGGTGATCGCAGCCGCGGGATGGTTGCCGACTTGACCGAAGACGGGGCCGCGGAGCGCCTGGTGGCCCTGGCTCTTGAGGCGGGACCGATCGACTTCCTAATCAACAATGTCGGCATCTTCGAGGTTCGCGATTTTTTCGAAACCGACGATGCCCAGTGGTTTCATTACTTCAACGTCAACGTCATGAGCGGTGTGCGCATGACTCGCCTGGTGATGAAGGCAATGCTTGATCGCGGACAGGGTTCAATTGTGTTCATCAGCAGTGAATCCGCCGTCAAGCCGCAGCCGTGGATGGTTCACTATGGCGCGATGAAAACGTGCCTGCTGGGTGTCTCCAGAGCCTTGGCGGAGTTGACCAAGGGGACTGCGGTGCGCGTCAACTCGATACTCCCGGGGCCAACCTACACCGATGCAGTCAAGCGCTATCACCGGGAAATCGCCGAAGAAAAAGGCATCTCGGCGCAACAGGTTGTCCACGATTATTTCGACGAGACCGAACCGACTTCACTGATCCGACGCATGATCGAGCCAGAGGAAGTGGCCTGCAGTGTCTTGCATCTGGCGGCATCACCGGCGCTCAATGGCATGGCGATGCGTGTCGAAGGCGGGACTATTCGGTCGATTCTGTGAGGTGAGTTTCAAAGGCAAGCGCTGGCTTTCCTGGCAGCGCTGTCTGTTCAGGCGGGTGTCGGTCACACCCGCCGCGATACCGTGGAGATGAAGGACTCGCGCAAGGGTCAATTTACCGAGCCTCGCACCGATGATTGCAATGGGAGTTCATTGAAATCCAGGCAATACGTACTCGGCAATTTCTTCCATCACCTCCACCAGCGGGCGTTCGCTGCGACGCAAGTGCAGGCCAACATGTTGCACACCCGCTTCACGCAGTGCCTCCAGCTCTGCAATGAGTGCCATTCGCCCGCCACGCCCACCGAAGCGCAGTCGTTGCATCGGCGCGTGAGGGTCGGCTTCAAGATCCAGATGCAGGAAGGTGATATAGGGTTTGTCAGTGCCTACCTCACGCCACAGGCCTACGCGCCGCTGATGTTCCTGTGGCGTTCCAGGGTAGGCGAGCCAGGCGTCCATGTGTTCTCCAATCCAGTTGGGTGATTGCTGGCCAAGCCCGGCAACCAGCAAGGGAACGCGCTCTTCACGCTGCGGCAAGAGTTGCGCGCCCTCCGGCAGGCGCCCTGTGCCCTGGCTTTTGAGCAACTCCACGGCACTGCGAAAATGCGCTCCCCGTTGGTTGTAGTCGACACCGAACAGCGGGTATTCCATCGGTCGATCGCCGCTGGCGACGCCCAATAGCATGCGACCCCCACTCAGTTCATCGATGCTATTGGCCGCCTTGAGGGTTAACCACGGTTGTCGAAGCGGCAACACCACCGCGGCAGTGCCCAGCATGATGTTTTCAGTGATGCCAGCCAGATATCCCAAGTAGGAAAAGGTTTCGAAAACCTGGGCGGCATCTCCAAAGTTCGGATCATACATCGGCACATCACGTACCCAGAGTGCTCGAAAGCCACTGGTGTCTGCCAATCGGGCCAGTTGGGTGTGTTGCTTCAGGTCAGGAACGCCAAAGGGTCGGTTCTGCGCCAGGCGCAAGCGCTGGCCGGCTGTGGACCAATCATTGTCCAGTGGCAATTCAAGTCCGATGGAAAAATGGGTGGGACCAAGTAAACGTTGAAAGTGTGAGTTCATGAGGTCTCCTGTGTCTGCACAATCCAGGGCGGCGCCCTGGGTGAATGCCGACAGTATCGGCGGCGCCGCTTGGGAGAAAAATGCATCAACGGGCACAATAGTTTTGATCTAAATGCACTATTGGACGACTTTCTTTGTGAAGGCAGGAGCGATTGCTGAGGGAGGTAGGTCGATTGGGCGGGCGCTGCGACGTGACTGTTGCCCCCGTCCGCGTTCTACTCAAAACACACGAAAACGCCACTCATCGAGCGTAATGCTGTTCACTTAAGAGATAGAGCGAACAACAAGAAACCTGTGGGGAGGGAGCTTGTCGGATCGCCGCACCGTCCCGCTGGACTGTGCAGCAGTCCCATTTTTAGGGCCGCTTCGCGCCCCAACGGGACGGTGCGGCGATCCGACAAGCTCCCTCGCCACAGATACAGTGTTCGTCCTTAAGTGAACAGCATTCCTCTCATTGAGCGGCGTCTTCGCTACAAAAAGAAAGCTTGAATCGATCAGCCTTTATTTTTGTTTCGCGGACTTGAGTCGCTCGACGATGACCTTACCCACGTCCAGGGCTGAGCCCGGGTTTTGCCCGGTCACCAGTTCGCGGTCGACGACGACATGAGCGGTCCACGGGGACGTGTTGCTGCTGTACACGCCTCCGGCTTTTTCAAGGGCTGTTTGCGGATAGAACTTCATGGCCCCCCCGTTCAATAAACCCTTGGCCAGCTCCTCTTCCTGATTGCTGATGACGGTGAACCTGTAGCCGGCGTAGGTCCAGGTTGGCGCGGCGGCTTTGGTGTTGGATTCGAGTTTGCTTGTGAAGTCCTTCGGGTCGGCCAGGGTCGACAGTAATGCAATCGGGCCATGGCAGACGAGGGCGGTCGTCTTGTTGTTTGCATGGAAGTTGTTCAGCAGTTTGCCCAGCTTGGGGCTGTGTAGCAGATCCTGCATCGGTGCGTGGCCACCGGGTATATAGATCGCGTCGAAATGCTCGTAGCCAATCTGTTCGACACGCGACAGGCTGATGACCGGTGACTCACTCGCTGAGGTGATCTTGAGACGTTCCAGCAACGCCTTGTGCTCTTCCAGTGCGGTAACGTCATTGTTGAAATACATCTTGTCGTTGGACGAGTTGTCCAGCGTCGGCGCCTTGCCCGTCGGCGTTGCAAAGGTCACTGAATGTCCGGCATCGAGCAGCAGTTTCACAGGTTGCATCAATTCATTCAGATAAAAGCCGGTCGCAAAGACTTTATTGTCCTTGAGGTCGAGATGGTCTGAATCGGACAGCACAACCAGTAAGTTGCTGGCGTGGGCGTTGAAGGCCGTAGTGCAAATGGCCATTGCAAGGGCGAGTCGGGTAATGGGGCGCATGGTATTTCCGAGCAGTGGGTGTTGTGTTCGATCAGCCGTTGCGTGATCGGTGATACCACTATATTCATGCCTTGCAGGGCGATAAACTTGCTCCAGCGAACAGCACTTGTTCTTTTGAGATAAAGATGAGCCGTCGATTTGATTATCTAGCCGATGTAGAAGTCTTCGTCACCGTTGTGGAGAAGGGCTCCCTAAGTGCCGGGGCCGTTGTTCTGGCGACCACTCCATCCGTGGTCAGTCGGGCGATTTCGCGCCTGGAAATACGTCTTGGCGTTCAGTTGTTACGGCGCACAACTCGCCGCCTGAGCCTGACTGAGGCGGGCTTGCTTTACCTCGAACAATCCCGCGCGGCGTTCTCGTTGATCGATGATGCCGAGCGGGCGATCCTTGGGCAGGAAGGCGCTTTGACCGGTCGTGTACGACTTAGTGTGCCGACGACTTACGGGCATTACCGATTGCCGGCGTTGCTGTGCCGGTTTAATCGGCAGTACCCGCAGGTGCGCATTGAATTGAGCATCAGTAATCGAAATGTGGATCTGGTGGCCGAAGGGTATGACCTGGCTATTCGCCTGGGGCAGTTACCTGACAGTGGCCTGATTGGACGCAAGCTTGAGGATGCGGGTTTATGCGTGGTCGCTGCACCGGATTACCTGCGGCGCGCAGGTACGCCGAGCAGTATCGGTGAACTGCAGGTGCATGCCTGCCTGCCATTTGTGATGCCTAGCAGCGGCAAGATCGGCCCCTGGCTGTTCCGTGAGCAGGGGATTGATCGGGAATGGATTCCGGATGCGAGTGTTCATGTGTCCGATGACGTGCTGGGCACGGTGTCTTTGGCCGAGCATGGCATGGGGATTTGCCAGACCTACGACTTTATTGTCCGGGAGCGGATTCAAAGTGGGCGCCTGGTGTCCCTGCTCGAACACGTGGGAGGGCGATCCCGACCGTTCTCGGTGATATTCCCGCCGCATCGCCAGTTATCGGCTGCGTCTCGGGCGTTGATCGACTTCCTGAACCGCGAAGTGGCGGATCTGGTCCCCGCGCCACTCGTCGAGCGACAAGCGATCAGTAGGGCCGAGGAATGAAGCGAAATGCCCCTGGCGGATGATGGGCGATCAATGTGAATTTTGCTATTTTCGCCCGCGTCGACTGAACATCTCCATAGGCTGCAACAAATTCTGCATCACGCTCATCATCCGCGTTGAACTCCCAACTGAGCTCTTCCGTCCTCTGCTATGAGGGGCTCAGGGCAATACAGCTGCGTAGTCCCCATGAACGTTTTCGATTCAGAAGGCGAGGGACGACATGAACACTTCAGACAGCAGGACTGGCACCGATACGGGCAATCCAGGGAACGGTAATCCGCAGCAAGGGTTTCAACATTTAAAGGAGGACGTCACCGAGGCGCTCGGCGATGTAAGGCAACAAGCCGATGCACAGTTCGGGCAATACCGTGACACGGCGGCTGACCAGATCGACGCCTTGGCTCAGGGAGCGAAAAGCTTCGTCTCCGAGCTGGAGGATAAAGACACGCTCGGCATGTCCGATTATCTCACCGACATGGCGGAGTCCATGAGCGGACTGGCGGGAAACCTGCGCGGCAAAAGTGCCGAGCAGCTTCTGCATGACGGCGCTGAGCTGGCTCGCAGTAATCCCGCGCTGTTCATTGCCGGCAGCATTGCGTTGGGTTTTGGCCTGTCACGGTTTCTCAAGGCAGGCAGTTCTGCGGCCATGACCGTGCACGCCGGGCACGATCCTGCAACAGGCACGTCAACGCCTCCAACCGGTGGTTTTGGCGCCCAGCGCCCCTATGAAACATCTCCCCCCCATACCGACCCGGCTCCCGGACTCGCCACGGGCATCACGCCGGCTTCGGCGGATGTACACGACCATCCATCGGACTTTGCTGCGGCATCGACAACCGTTTCGCCAAACGTCAAAGGAGAACTGTGATGAACAGAGACGAATCAGATTTGCCGGGCGTTAGACCGGTTACCCAGGCTGATGACGCATCGGTTGTGGGCTTGCTCAGGCAGTTGTCCCGCGAAGTGCCCGCGTTGTTCACCAAGGAACTCGCACTGGCCAAAGCCGAACTCCAGGCCAGCCTGACAACGCTCAAGGCCGGAATCGCCGGCGTAGCGGGGGGCGCGATCGTGCTGTTGGCGGGATTCATCATTTTGCTGATGGCAGTCGTCTACGGTCTTAGCCTGTTCATGGCACCGTGGTTGGCCGCGCTGATTGTTGGCGTGGTGGTGATGATCATCGGCTTCGCCATGTTGCAGTCGGGGAAAAAACAATTCGAGCCGTCCCACTTCAAGCCTGACCGGACACTGGACGCTCTGAATAAAGATCAGGAAGCGCTGCGGAGGAAAGTTTCATGAAAAGCGAATTGGAGCTGGAATCGGAAAAGAGCCCCGAACAGATAGAACGCGAGATTGACGCGCAGCGCGCGAGCATCGGCAACATCGTCGACCGCCTGGAAAGCAAGTTCACCCCCGGACAGATGATCGACCAGGCGTGGGGCATGATGCAGGACAATGGCTCGACATTCCTCAGCAACCTCGGCACCAGTGTGCGCAACAATCCGGTTCCCGCGGTGCTGACATCGGTGGGCTTGCTCTGGTTGATGATGAGCCAGAACCGTCCGCCAGTACCGCGCCCAAGCTATCGCACCGGGCCGGATCAGCTGGGTGATTGGGCCGATGATATAGCGGAAGGCTTCGACAGCGCCCGTGAGCATGTGCACCAGACCACCGATACCTTGAAGGAAGGTTATCGTTCGTTGAAAGACAAGGCTGTCCACATGTCTGACAACGTCGGCGCCGCCACTGACCACTTAAGCCACGCCGTGCACGACGTAAGTGACCGCGTGACGCGAAACACTCAGGTGATAGGTCAGCAGTTCAGTCAGCTGCTCAAGGAGCAACCGCTGATGGTGGCGGCGGCAGGCATCGCCCTGGGCGCAATGATCGGTGCTGCCTTGCCGACCACCGCGACCGAGCAGCGCTACCTGGGACGTACCAGTGCAGGCCTGGTCGACAAAGTGAAGAAGCAAGCGCAGGAAGGCTATGAAGCGGTGCGTGACACCGTCACTAAAACCACTGAGCAAACGGACGTGGAAGCCAGGCCGGATATGCAGGCATCCCGCACGTCCGGCACACCGGCGGATCTTTCCAGTGGACTGGGGACGTCCTGATTGTCTCAACAGCGGGAGGTCGGTAACGGCCTCCCATTTTCCTTGCAACCGACATCGTCAGATGGTGTGAACCAATCGCGAGTGTCCGGGCTCCACCAGGAAACATCTGCCATGGGCTAGTGAAATGAATGCCTTCAAAGATTTGCTGTCGCCGGCTCAGGAATTGAAATTGCGCGCACTCGATGCCTGGCATCGCGCGCTGGAAAACAAGCGGCTGCGCATGGATTGTCCTGATGCCTACCATGAAGAACTGCTGCGTCGGTCCGATGAGATGGATCGTCTGGGTATAGTCACCTGGGCCGAATGGCGCGACCTGCGCAGAGAGGCCGACCAGGCGTATTTGCGTGCAGTCGCCGGCGAAGACTACCACTGAGGATTTTCCTGGAGTCTTCGGCGCCTTCACATATCAACCGAACAATCATTTCGTGAGTGCTGCTCATGCCCATCGCTGACGATACCGTTGAATACTTGCGCGATAACGCTTTGGTGCTGACAACGGCCGAATCCTGTACAGCCGGCAAGATCGTGACGCTGTTGTCGGAAGTTGAAGGCAGCGGCGAGTTCATCGAGTGCGGTTATGTGGTGTATTCGCCACAAGCCAAGCAGCGCGTGTTGCATGTCAGCCCGCGCACCATCGAAACGTTCAATCTGACCAGCGTGGAAGTTGCCAAGGAAATGGCGCTGGGTGCTCTGCGAGACAGTACCGCCAATGTCGCTGTGGCCACCACCGGCATTCTCGGGCCGGAAGATGTCGACGGCATACCCGCGGGCACTATCTGCTTTGCCTGGGCGTTTCAGTCCAGTGGTGAACATTGCCTGTTCAGCCACGAGCATCGGTTTATCGGTTCTCGCTGTGAGGTGCAAACGCAAGCAACCGAATACGCTTTGCAATGGCTGCCGCACTTTCATCGTCGCCTGATGAGTGGCGAACAAGGTTGAAAGCACATGAACGACGATTCAGAACATCCGGATTTGAGCAGTCGTAAATATGCTGTTCGCGAGCTTACCAATTGTGGGTCTGGCGTTTTGAACGACGGGGTTGGTGTTGCTGGAATATATCGAGCTGGGTCATTTGCGTCCTGAAGAAATCATTACTCACCGCATGTCCTTGGAGCTAGTCGCCCAGGGATACGAGATTTTCGACAAGCGCCAGGAAGACTGCCGCAAAGTCATACTGATTCCGGGTGCGCCCGTTGAGCCGTTGACGGAGTCGATTGAACCGGGAGTGGGTTTCGCTGACCGTGGGGTACCGAGCCTCTAGATCAGTTCATACAGCTCTGGTCGATTGTCCATCATGGAAGCTACTGAGTCGGTGCTGCTGGCTGCGCGTTAGTCTCGCGAAATTCGCCCCGTTCGGGATTGATCACTGCACCATCGAGGTTTTCATGCAGGAAGCAGAGAGGGAGATCCTTTGAACCCTCAATCGATTTACATAGGTTGCGCGGGCTGGAACGTCGGGCGCGAACATGCACCGCAATTTCCTGCGCAAGGCACCCATCTGCAACGCTACAGCGCACAGTTCAATTGCGTTGAAATCAACAGCTCGTTTTACCGACCGCACCGGCATCAGACTTACGTGCGCTGGGCCGAGTCGGTGCCGGCAGGGTTTCGCTTCAGCGTAAAGATTCCCAAGCAAATCACCCACGAACTGCGCTTGGCGAATAGTGAACCGTTGCTCGAAGAGTTCCTGGGTCAATGCTGCGGATTGGGCCAAAAGCTGGGTTGCCTGTTGGTACAGCTGCCGCCGTCACTGGCGTTTGACGAAGCAGTCGTAGAGGTGTTTTTGACGGCACTGAGAGCGCAGTACTCAGGCCCCGTGGTTCTGGAACCACGGCACCCGTCCTGGGTGGAGGCTGGCGCCTTGCTGATGGCATACGGGGTGAGTCAGGCAGCCGTTGACCCCTCGAGGATCAGCACTGACGTGTCTCCGATGGGCACACTGGACGTGCAGTATTGGCGTCTGCATGGCTCGCCGCGTATCTACTTCAGTGCTTACGCTCCAACCTGTCTGAATAGCCTTGCACACACACTGCGGGCTGCCGCTGCCAAAGGCGTGAGCGTTTACTGCCTGTTCGACAATACCGCCAGCGGTGCCGCGCTGGGCAATGCGTTGGAACTGAAGGCGTTACTCGCATCGGCTGATTGAATCCGTTCACGCATGCCGTTAAGCAACACCTGAAGGTTCAATGAACTCCTGCCAGCCACCTGCCTCTGAACATCAAGAGCTCGTCAACGCGCATTCAGCTGCTGCATTTCGCTCGTAGCACAAGCACCTGCCTATTGAGTCACTACCTGGGAACGTCGGTCATGAACAACGCCGCACACTTCGAAAACCTGTTGGCCAGATTCGCCGCCCGGCCCGTGAACGCTGATGCGCAAAGTGCGCTGCAAAAGTTGATGCAGGAATTCATCGGTAGCGGATTCGCCTCCTTGCCTATGCCCGGCCAAGGCCGGACGCTGGAACGATGGCGGACGCTGGCGGCCGTGTCCGCCAGCGATCTGGCGCTGGCCAAGTTGTACGAAGGACATACCGATGCACTGGCGATCATGACAGAGCTTGACCCCGACGAACTTAACGCCCGCGGCTTTTGGGGCACCTGGGCTGCCGAGCCGCACTTTGCCCGGGTCAACATCATGGATCGCCAGCGAGACCAAGTGTATTTGCACGGGCGTAAAGCCTGGTGTTCCGGTGCGCAAATGCTTGATTGGGCATTACTGACGACGTGGGATGAGCAGCATCGACCACAACTGGTCGCCGTGGATTTGCGGCAATCGACGATCAGCATTGAGGCCGATGCCTGGCAGGCGGTTGGCATGAGCAATACGGCCAGCGTCGATGTTGCGTTCAAGGGTGCCTTGGGCCGATGTGTCGGCATGCCCGGCCAGTATGTGGATCGACCGGGTTTCTGGCAGGGCGGGGGAGGGATCGCCGCCTGTTGGTACGGCGCGGCGTGTGCGCTTGCCGGTTACCTTCGTGAACACTGTCGCCAGCCCTGGCACGACGCACATGCCGCCGCACACCTGGGCGCTGTCGATGCGGCGCTGTGCAGTGCTTCGGCCTGCTTGAAAGATACGGCGATGTGGATCGATGCCAACCCCGGGCAATCGGCGCAACTGCCTGTCCGGCGATTACGTGCCCAGGTGGAAGTGACGGTCAGTGTGGTGCTTGAACATGTAGGGCGTGCATTGGGCGCCACACCGTTTTGTCGCAACCCGCACTTTGCCAGGCTCGCGGCCGACCTGCCGGTGTTCGTCCGACAAAGCCATGCGCATAAAGACCTCGCGGCGCTTGGTGAACTGGTCGCTGCGAAACCGGCTGATGGGTGGCTGTTGTGAGGGGTGAAGCGGCCGCTCAGGCAGAAAATCTCATTCAAGGCAGGGGAACCACCGTGGCTGAATGGCAGGCCTGTCCGTTGCTGGCTCAGGTGCAGACCATCACCCATCAACAACTGATCCCCGAGGGACGGCGTGTGGTTGTAGTGGCTCCACACCCTGACGACGAAATCCTTGGCTGCGCAGGCATTTTGGCCGGCATGAAAGGCAGAGAGGCCGATGTGGTGATGGTTGCAGTCACCGATGGCGAAGCCAGTCACCCCGGTTCGCGGCAATGGACTGCCTCTCGATTGCGTCAACAGCGCCCGCTGGAAAGTCAGCACGCCCTCGAGCGATTGGGGCTCGACACCAAAGCATTGAACTGGCAACGATTGGGGCTGCCGGATAGCGCGGTGGCGGGGCGGGAGACGCAGTTGGTCGAACGGCTGCTGACGCTGATTCATCCCGGCGATCGGGTGGTGACCACCTGGCAATCGGACGGGCACTGCGATCATGAAGCGACCGGCAGGGCCGTGGCGTTCGCAACATCACAGCGCCAAGCCTGTTTGATCGAGGTGCCGGTCTGGGCGTGGCACTGGGCACGGCCACAGGATCCGAGAATTCCCTGGGCGCGTGCTCGCAAGTTGATGCTTGATGCGCAGCTCGTGGAGAAAAAACGCCAGGCGATCAACGCCCACGTTTCTCAAGTCAGTACCGAAGGCCGGTCCTCGGCAGTCCTTGATCAAGAAACCATTGAGCGACTTTTGCAGCCCTTTGAACTGGTGTTTCTATGAGCGTTTCGCCTGACTACTTTCAGCAACTGTTCAACGCCAGTGATGACCCCTGGTCGTTCCGCACCCGCTGGTACGAAAAACGCAAACGCGAACTGATGCTGGCGAGCCTGCCACGCCAGCGCTATCAGCGCGTTTACGAGCCCGCCTGCGCCAACGGGGAATTCAGTGCGCTGCTGGCCGAGCGCAGTGAATCGCTGCTGTGCCAGGACATCATCGACAAGGCGGTGACGCTTGCCCGTCGTCGGCTCAGTCACTTGCCCCATGTCCGGGTCGAGCAGGCACGCATTCCCGAAGACTGGCCCGACGGTACGTTTGACCTGATCGTCTTGAGTGAAGTCGGCTACTTTCTCGATGCCAGGGCCTGGCGTCAGGTGATCGAGCGCACGTTGCTCAGTCTCGATGCGCAGGGCGGGGTGCTGGCGTGTCATTGGCTGCATCCGTTTGAGGGATGCTCGCAGGACGGCCGAGACGTCCATGCAGCACTTGCGCAAAATCTGCAGCTGCATCGTCTGGTGCATCATGAGGAAGCTGATTTTTTACTGGAATACTGGAGCCGCAACCCCGCCTCGATTGATCTCGCCGAAACCTGCGAATAATTACAGGGCCAACGACTTCAGATAGTCGCCAAAGCCTTCACGACAACGACAGTTTTTCCGTGCGCTGGTGGTTACCCGGTTGCTGGCTGTCCACATGATGTTTGCACCGCTGCGCTCAAGATCTGAGACCAGTTGCACATCTTCGTGGGCGGCCAAGGCCTGGAAGCCGCCAGCTCTGCGATAAGCCGCCGAGGAAACACCAAGATTCGCCCCGTGTATATGCCGGTGGCCGTCCATGGCGTGGTAGTTGGCGTGGTAGCGTTCGCGCACGCGTCGTGGGTGTTCGGACCAGTCGCTGACCTCAACCAGGCCACACACGGCATCCGCGTTGAACCTGATCTGGTCAGCCAGCCAGGCTTTGGGCACTACCGTATCGGCATCGGTGAACGCCAGCCAGCGTGCGTCAACTCCCAGCAAGTGTTCTGCGCCGTGTGCCCGCGTTTTTCCGACGTTACGGTGGGTGCAGGACAAAGTCATCACGTCATAGGACCGGGCGATGTGCAGTGATGTGTCCGTGCAGTCATCCAGAACGATCAGGATCTTTACTTCTTCATCATCAAGGCCCCGATGCAACGCCGCCTCCAGCAATGACTCGATGCATTGGTTCAAGTGCCGCTCTTCATTGTGCACCGGGACAATGACTCCAATCATTTGAAGACCTCCATACGCCAGCGCTCATTATCTGGCTATTGGATGTCGACCGATGCGCATGACGTTTGGTTGCAATGAACGTATGAAGGCGTGTTGTATTAGCTGCCCGCAAGCCAGCTATCGACAGCGCTCTACACCGTCAATTTCCGGCTGAACTTGGTTTCCATCACGATATGCGAGGCGGTGTGCGCAACCCCTTTGATCATGTTGATCCGGGTGAGCTCTGCGTTGAGTTCGCTCAGGGTCGGCGTGGCGATATGAATGATGAAGTCGGACTCGCCCGACACCGCATACACGGCCTGCACCGAATCCATCTTGCGCAGTGAGGTCATGACATCGGTATAGCTCTTGTTGGTGCAGGAGGTCATGGTGAAACAGTTGATGGTCTGCTGGAGCCTGTTCTGGTCGATGCGCACGCTGTAGCCAGTGATCACGCCGGCCTTTTCCAGACGGCTGATGCGCTCCTGGACAGAAGAGCGAGAGACCTCGAGTTTGCGTGCCAACGAAGCGGTGGGCTCGCGGGCATTGGCCTGCAGCAGGCCCAGCAATTGCCGGTCCTTTTCAGTCAGGTTGAACAGTGGACCGCCGTGCTGCACATCCATGAACGTGTTCTCGCTCGGATTCAATGTTTATGAGTCGCCCTGCGTTGAGAGCGTGACTCCTGGAACATATCCATTATCTTCAGGCCTGCATATACCGTCTGCGCCGCTGCCGGGCCGAGCGGGCCGCCGTTCCACTCCAGCCCATAGGCATCGAACAAGCGGTAGCGATCGGTCTCGCCGCAAATGGCTTCTGCAATGACGCGGCCGCCGATAGGGGCGGTGTTCATACCATGGCCACCAAATGATGTACATGCCCATAGCCCTTTCCCGAGCGGGCCGATGTGCGGCATTTTGTGCCTTGCATAGCCCATCAGCCCGGACCACGCTTTTTCGATCTTGATGCCGCGCAATTGCGGGTACACGTCAAGAATGTCGTCGGTCAGCAACTGCCCCAGGCGCTTTTCATCCTGCAGGTTCCGGGTGGTGATACGCCCCCCCCAGAGCAGGCGGTCACCCTCGACGATTCGATAATAGTCCGAGGCCCGGCGATTATCGCCCACGGCATCGGTGGTGCTAACCGAATCGGCCAGACGCTCGCCCAAATGTTCGGTCAGCACCGCGTAGGTGGCGATCGGCAGAAAGGCGCGGCGCAGCTTGCCGAACTCAGGACCACCGTAACCGCCACAGCAATACACCACGTTGGCGCAATCGACGGTGCCCTTGTCGGTGACGACTCGATGCCGTCCATTGCGGCTCTCGACCCGGACCATGGGCGAGTGTTCATGAATCTTGCCGCCGTGGCCTTCGATGAGTCGGGCAAGACCCAGGCAGTAGTTCAACGGATGAAAGTGAAACCCGTGGTTATCGCGCAGGGCTTGGAAATATCGTTCGGTCTTCAACTTTTCACGCACGGCCTGGCGGTCGAGGTAGTCGAGGTGGAAGTCAAAATCCGTGGCCATTTTGTCGCGCAGACGCTTGAGGTTATCGCCATCCTCGTAACGCACCACACTCAGTTTTCCTGGTGTTGGTGCGCAGCCGGGCAGTTGGTGGCGGGCGATCATCTCGCGGACCGTGTCGACACCTTCGAGGGAAAGTTTGAACAACGCAGCGGCTGTCGATTTTCCACAGCGTCGCTCGATGGATGACAAGCCTTCGGACCAGCCCTGAAGGACGAAGCCGCCGTTACGCCCCGATGCCCCCCAGGCAACACGACCGGCCTCGATCAGCACGACGGACTGCCCCCGCGATATCAGTTCCCAGGCAGTACTCAGCCCCGCCAGACCTGCGCCGATGATGCAGACATCGGCCTGGACGTTGGCCGATAGCG
The DNA here is from genome assembly GCF_004321495.1 of Pseudomonas sp. Sample_10. Classification (NCBI taxonomy): domain Bacteria; kingdom Pseudomonadati; phylum Pseudomonadota; class Gammaproteobacteria; order Pseudomonadales; family Pseudomonadaceae; genus Pseudomonas; species Pseudomonas sp. Sample_10. Next base: position 144,727 of record NZ_RCOE01000034.1, on the reverse strand, counting down.
CCGCGCGCTGAGTCGTAGCGTTCATGGTGGCGGTGTAGTAGTTGTTGTTATAGGTGTGCATGGGGTCGGTTGTCCTTTTTCGCGGCGCAGACATGCAGCGCGCCGCGTCGAGGACGGGCGCCTGCAGTACTTCGGCTTGTTGCCTGTGGAATTTATTGCACTTTGGTGAGATCGGCGCCGTACCATTTTTCAGACAGTTGCTTGAGCGTGCCATCGGCTTTCATGTCTGCAACGGTCTTGGTCAGTACGCTGTTGAATGCTTCATCGCCTTTATCCACGGCGATGGCCAACGGTTCGTAGTAAGCGGGTTTGCCTTCCACTCTGACGATGGGATAGCCATTTTTGACGGCAGCGACAACGGTAGGAAGGGCGGACAGGGTGGCGTTGATTCTGACCCCGTTGCCCATGCGCAGGTCATCGAGTGGGCCCATGCTGTCACCGTATGTCTTCACCTCGCCAGGGGTGACGTCGTAGGTGTACGCCGGCACATCGGCGGCGTCGATCTTGAGCCGATGATTGATGTAGTCCTCCGAAGTCGTGCCGGCTTCGACGCCGATAACCTTATCGTTCAAATCCGCCGCTTTCGTTCCGGCCGCATCCTTGTGCACTGCGAATACATAGGGCGTGTAGTAATAGATTGCGGGGAAGTCGAGGACTCGGGAACGCTCGGTGGTGGGCGTCATCGAACCGACCGACAAGTCCCAGCGATTCGACCAGCGACCTGCGGTGATGATCCCGTATTCGGGGGTCACGAAATCGATCTTGCTTCCCAGCCGTCGACCGATTTCAGTGGCGACATCGATATCGAAACCTTGCAGTTTATTGTCCGGTCCCAGGAACGACTGCGGTGGCCAGTTTGCCGCGGTAGCCACTTTGATCACCTTGGTTTCATGGATGCGATCGAGGGTCGAGCCTGCCCAGGCGGCGCCTGCGCTGAGCGTAACGGCGGTGGTGACAGCGGCGGCGGTGAACAAGCGTGTAATCGAGATCATGTAAGCCTCCAGGTAGCTTGAGTGCGTTTCTTGTTGTTTTTGTCGGTACGACGATGCTTCTCAGTGGCTGAGAATCTGTGAGAGAAATTCCCGGGTGCGTTCGTGCTGCGGGTTCTCAAAAAACTCGGTGGGTTTGGCTTGCTCGAGGATGCAGCCCTGATCCATGAAGATGACTCGGTCGGCAACCCGTCGGGCAAAGCCCATTTCGTGGGTGACGCACACCATCGTGATGCCGTCGTGGGCCAGTTCACCCATCACATCCAGCACTTCCTTGACCATTTCCGGGTCCAGCGCGGAGGTGGGTTCGTCGAACAACATGATGCGTGGTCGCATGCAAAGGGCGCGGGCGATGGCAACGCGTTGCTGCTGACCGCCCGAGAGTTGGCCGGGGTATTTGTCCGCCTGGTTGCCGATCCGCACCCGATCAAGGTATTCGTAAGCCAGTTCGCGCGCCTCGGACTGACTAAGCTTGCTCACCAGACGCGGTCCCAGCATGAGGTTTTCCAGCACCGTCATGTGCGGGAACAGATTGAATTGCTGGAAGACCATGCCGACCTGGCGCCGGATGTTCGCCACACAGGCGGCATTGCGGGTCAACTCGACGCCGTCGATGAACACCTGGCCTTTCTGGAAGTCTTCGAGCAGGTTCAGGCAGCGAATCAATGTCGACTTGCCCGAACCCGACGGTCCGCACACGACCACGATCTCGCCGCTGGCAATGTGCAGGTCGATGCCCTTGAGCACATGAAAATCGCCATACCATTTATGCATCTCGTGAATCGATACAGCGGGATACGGGGCAATGACGGCTGAAGCTGACGGCTGATTCATCCTGATGCTCCTGATTCAGCGGTGGGCGCGATTGAAGTGCTTTTCCAGGCGGGCCTGGACGGTTTCCAGCACGATCGAAAGCAGCCAGTAGAGCACTGCTGCGGTGATGAGCATTTCCAGGTGACGGAACTCGGCGCGGCCCTGGGTTCGTGCCAGGAACATCAGCTCCCAGACGCCGATCACCGAGACCAGCGAACTGTCCTTGAGCATCGAGATGAACTGGTTGCCGGTCGGCGGGATGATCAGGCGCATGGACTGCGGGAGAATCACCCGGGTCATCGTTTGAAACGGGTTCAGGCCAATCGCCCGGGAGGCTTCCCACTGTCCCCGCGAGATACTGCTGATACCCGCGCGGAAGATCTCCGTCATATAGGCGCCATAGCACAGCGAGAGCGCCAGAATCCCTGCCGGGACGGCACCCACCACATAACCAAGCTGTGGAATGCCCAGATAAATGAGGTAGATCTGGATCAGCAGCGGAACGCCGCGGAAAAACGAGGTGTAGAAACTCGCGATGGCGATGGCGAAGCCGTTGGAAGACAAGCGGGCTGTAGCGCCCAACAATGCCAGGACAAAAGCAATGGCAATGGAAATCGCCGACACGTAGACCGTGGTGAATACCCCTTGGGTAATCATGAAACCCACTTTGGTGGCGATGAAGCTGTAGGAAAGATTGAAGGTATCGAAGAATAAAAGGAACAGCACCAGCAGTTCGCACCAGACCGTAATGATCTGCGCCCGCAACGGAAACCGGCCAAGGATGAACAGATTCAGTACAACGGTGAGGGTGAAGGTGCCGCCCACCGCGATGTCTCGCGCCAGAGGTGCTTGCAAGTCGAGGACGATCGGCCCCATTAAATTGGACAGCCGGCTTTCACCGACACCGCAGACCAGCGTGATAATGAAGATGACCGCTGCGACTGCGCCCATGAATAGCGCGCTGTCAGTCATGCGGGCCTTGACGATATGGTCCTTGTACATGGCTTACGTACCTCAGGGTGAGTCCCTTTATTGTTGTAAGCCAATTATGGGTGTGCGAAATGCCGGGCGGGACCCTGCAAAATGTTGGAGTTATCGGTATTTACTGGCATATCAGCGGGTGTCACCCCTACATCTGACGGAAACCACCGACAGTTACAGCGGGACAGGGAACAGGCCGGTCAACACCAGGGGCCCTGTCAATTTCAGCGGCGAGTAGGCGGCATGAACCTCGATTACTGAAAGGCCGTTAAAGGCAGCTTTTGCTCACTGCTCTTTCGATATGCGGCCAGTGAAGGCACAATGCGCATCCTTTTTTGGCTGGCCTTGCCGGAGGCCTCGAAATGATCAAGACACCGTACTACCTCATCGATAAACAAAAGCTTCTGCTCAACATGCAGAAGATTGCCTACGTGCGTGAGCATTCCGGGGCCAAGGCCTTGCTGGCACTCAAGTGTTTCGCCACCTGGTCGGTGTTCGACCTGATGCAGCAATACATGGACGGCACCACGTCTTCGTCGCTTTACGAGCTCAAGCTCGGTCGCGACAAGTTCGTCGGTGAAACCCACGCCTACAGCGTGGCCTGGGCCGATGATGAGATCGAGGAGATGCTCGACAACTGCGACAAGATCATCTTCAACTCGATCAGCCAACTGCAGCGCTTTGCCGAACGCTCGCAAGGCAAGACCCGCGGCCTGCGGGTCAACCCGCAAGTGAGCAGCTCCGATTACCTGCTGGCCGATCCCGCGCGTCCGTTCAGCCGTCTGGGCGAGTGGGACCCGGTGAAGATCGAAGGCGTGATCGAGCAGATCTCCGGCTTCATGTTCCACAACAACTGCGAGAACGGCGACTTCGGCCTGTTCGACCAGATGCTCGGCACTATCGAAGAGCGCTTCGGTCCGCTGTTGCACAAGGTCAGCTGGGTCAGCCTGGGTGGTGGCATTCATTTCACCGGCGAAGGCTATGCGCTGGACGCATTCTGCGCGCGGCTCAAGGCGTTTTCGCAAAAGTACGACGTGCAGGTGTACCTGGAGCCGGGCGAAGCGGCGATCACCAACAGTGCTTCGCTGGAAGTGACCGTGCTCGACACCCTGTACAACGGCAAGCACCTGGCGGTGGTGGACAGTTCCATCGAAGCTCACCTGCTCGACCTGCTGATCTATCGCCTCAACGCCAAACTGGCACCGAGCGAGGGTGATCACACCTACATGGTGTGCGGCAAGTCCTGCCTGGCCGGCGACATCTTTGGCGAGTACCAGTTCGAGCGTCCGCTGGCCATCGGCGATCGACTGTCGTTCATCGATACCGCGGGTTACACCATGGTCAAGAAAAACTGGTTCAACGGCCTGAAAATGCCGTCCATCGTAGTGAAACAACTCGACGGTACAGTCGAAGTGGTTCGCGAATTTGGTTATGAAGACTACCTGTCCAGCCTTTCGTAAAGCGGACAATTTGAAGGAGAGCTCAAGCAATTGAAAAAGAACGTTCTTATCATTGGTGCAGGAGGTGTCGCCAAGGTGGTGGCCCACAAGTGCGCGCAGCACAACGATGAACTCGGTCGTATTGCTATCGCGTCGCGCAACATCTCCAAATGCCAGGCCATCATCGAAAGCGTCAAGGCCAAGGGCAGTCTCAAAGTGCCCGCCGAAATCCAGGCCTTCGCGCTGAACGCCATGGATGTGGAAGCGACCAAGACGCTGATCCGCGAAACCGGATCACAGATTGTCATCAACGTCGGTTCTTCCTTCCTCAACATGTCGGTGCTGCGTGCCTGCATCGATACCGGCGTGGCTTACCTCGACACCGCCATTCACGAAGAACCGGGCAAAATCTGCGAGACGCCGCCGTGGTATGGCAACTACGAGTGGAACCACCTCGAAGAATGCCAAGAGAAGAACATCACCGCCATTCTCGGCGTGGGGTTCGACCCGGGTGTGGTCAACGCCTATGCAGCGCTGGCGCAACAACAGTATTTCGACCGCATTGATTCGATCGACATTCTCGACGTCAATGCCGGCTCCCATGGCAAATATTTCGCCACCAATTTCGATCCGGAAATCAATTTCCGCGAATTCACCGGGCAGGTGTGGAGCTGGCAGAACAGCCAGTGGACCAGCAACACCATGTTCGAAGTCAAGCGCACCGACGACCTGCCGGTCGTAGGCTCGCAGAACCTGTACCTGACCGGTCACGATGAAGTGCACTCGCTGTCGAAGAACCTCGACGTGCCGAACGTGCGTTTCTGGATGAGCTTCGGCGAGCACTACATCAACGTGTTCACCGTCCTCAGGAACCTCGGCCTGCTGTCCGAGCAACCGGTCAAGACCGCCGAAGGCCTGGAAGTCGTGCCGCTGAAAGTGGTCAAGGCCGTGCTGCCTGACCCGAGTTCGCTGGCGCCGGGCTACACCGGCAAGACCTGCATCGGCGATCTGGTCAAGGGCACCAAGGATGGCCAGCCGCGCGAAGTGTTCATCTACAACGTCGCCGACCACGAGGAAGCCTACGCAGAAACAGACAGCCAGGGCATTTCCTACACCGCTGGCGTGCCGCCTGTCGCTGCAGCCCTGTTGGTCGCCCGCGGCGAGTGGGACGTGCAGCGCATGGCCAACGTCGAAGAGCTGCCGGCTGAGCCGTTCCTCAAGGCGCTGGATGTAATGGGCTTGCCGACCCGCATCAAGGACGAAAAGGGTGACCGTCCCTGGAACTGAAACGCCAGAGACTCCCTGAACACAGGTGAGTCTGGTCTTTGGTTCCCTACAAAAAACGCCGCTCTTTGAGCGGCGTTTTTGTGTGTGGCAATCCCATGTTCAGGTTCTCTGCCCGACGCCTGATAGCAGGTGGCTGCTAAATGACCTACGCTCAAACGCGGCAGTAAACCGGCGGGTGTCTCTACATTTGCGTATCTGATCAAGACATCCAGGGCAAAGTTGATGTTGGTCGGGAGCGACGAATGATGAAATCGGAATATTCAACCCGCATGAAATGGATCGCCATCGCTGCCGCTTCGGTGGCTTTTTTAGCGGGCTGTTCCAGCAAGAATGATCCTGTGACCCAGGCCGAGACAGCCGATGCAGCCAAGGGCATTGCGGCACCCAGCCTGGCCGAAACGAAAGCCATTGCCGAAGAAGCCTTTATCTATGGGCTGCCCATCGTGATGAACCATGCGGTGATGTATGAGTATGCCGTGGACAAAAGCAGTCCGCAGTTCAAGGCTCCCTTTAATCAAATCAAGAATGAACCCCGTGTCTTCACTTACCGGGATACGGCTATTGTCACACCCAACAGTGATACCCCTTATTCATTCCTCTGGATGGATTTGCGCACCGAGCCCATGGTCCTCACGGTTCCGGCCGTGGAGAAGAGGCGTTACTACTCGGTTCAATTGATTGACGGCAATACCTACAACTACGGTTACATCGGCAGCCGCACCACGGGTAACGGTGCGGGTAACTACATGGTTGTCGGACCTGACTGGAAGGGCACCACCCCGCCAGGCATCAACAAAGTCTTCTATTCGACTACGCCCTTCACGTTGGCGGGCTACCGGACCCAACTCTTCAACCCCATGGACATGCCGAATGTGGTCAATGTGCAGTCGGGCTATAAAGTCCAGCCGCTGTCGGCATTTTTGAAACAGCCGGCACCGCCTGCATCACCCGTCATCAATTTCACTTCAATCAGCACGACAGGGATCAAAGAGAACTTCTTTGAGTATCTTGATACCGCGTTGCAGTACGTGCCGGTAACGCCGGAAGACAAGGGCATCCGGACTCGAATCGCGCGAATCGGCATCGGTCCGGGCAAAAGTTTTGAGTTCAAGGAGCTTTCGCTCGAGCATAAGGCCGCAGTCCTGCTCGGCATGAAGGAGGGCAACGAAAAGGTCGACAAGTGGTTGGCCGGCGGACTCAAGAATGTCAACGGCTGGGGCATTGGCTCGTACTTTGGCGATCGCCATTTTTATAACGGCGACTGGTTGAAGCGGGCAGGCGCCGCCAAGGGGGGCATCTACGGGAACGATTCAGTGGAAGCCACTTATCCCATTACGCGCACAACCATGACCGGCGAGCCACTGGACGGCAGCAAACATGACTACAAGCTCACGTTCCCGGCGGGGCAACTGCCGCCAGTGAATGCCTTTTGGTCGGTGACGATGTATGACGGTAAAACACAGCTGTTGATCAAAAACCCGATCGACCGTTATCTGTTGAACTCGCCGATGCTGCCCGGCATGAAAAAGAATGCCGATGGGTCGCTGACGCTCTATATACAGAAAAACTCGCCCGGCAAGGCGCTCGAAAGCAACTGGCTGCCAGCGCCCAACGGTCCGATTTATCTGGTGATGCGCCTCTATTGGCCTAAAGAAACACCGCCTTCAGTCCTGCCGGCGGGTGAAGGCAGCTGGAAACCGGCGGGTGTCGTGGTATCGAAATAAAACCTGGCTGCATGCATGTACACCGTTAGCAAACTGTGGCGAGGATTTGTCGGATCGCCGCACCGTCCCGCTGGAGTGCGCAGCAGCCCCTTTTAGGGCCGCTTCGCGCCGGAGCGGGAGCTAGCTCCCTCGCTACAAGTTCAGTGTTTGTCCCTGAGTGAACAACATTACGGTGTTTGCCGGGGCGTTGTTTTTCGGCCATTGCGAGATTATTGGGATTCGGATCGAATCGCAAAAAAGCGCAAGACACAAAGCCTGAATGTCCGGCGCTTCACGAGATGGAATGTCTACCAAGCGCAGCTAGACAAGACCGACAAACGACAGGATCACCAAGACGATCACAACTGCGCCAACGATGTAGATGATGTTGTTCATGAAGATGACCTCTCAATCTCAGCGGGATGGGCGAACTCAATGTGTCTATAAGGAATGACACTTTGCTTTCCCGTTCCGTTCCACAAACCTCGACCCACTTTGCAAGTACGTAGTGTGACGGCAGGTCATCCGCAAGCTCAGAAAACCCTGATCAGACAGCACCAAACAAAGATATAAATGCGAATACGTATCAAACGCTAAAAAATTGATATACCATGCGCCGCAATTTGTTGGCACGTATGCCACCCCATTTGGCTGGTTTATCAAGGCTCCTTAAATGCGTCGTACCCTGGTTTCTATCTGCATGCTACAGGCGTTTTCCGCTTCCTCTTGGGCGGAACAAGCGACTACCCATCAGCCCGGTCTGGAGTTGCAAGCGACCGACATCGTTGGCAGCGCTGACTTTGAAACGGCGTTGGGGCCGGTGGATGGATACCGTGCGACGCGCTCGGCCAGTGCCACGCGCACCGACACGTCGATCCACGAGACACCGCAGTCGATCACCGTGGTGCCCAAGGATGTCGTGGAGGACATCAGTGCCACTCGTTTGCAGGACGCGCTCGATTACGCCGGCGGTGTGGGGCGGGCGAACAATTTCGGTGGCCAGGGCCTGACCACCTTCACTGTGCGTGGATTCACCACCGGCGAGTTCTATCGCAACGGATTTCCCATCAACCGTGGTTACCCGAATATGCCCGATGCGAATACCATCGAGCGGCTTGAGGTGCTGCGAGGGCCGGCGACCATGCTCTATGGTCGAGGCGATCCAGGTGGCACTTTCAACGTCATTTCCAAGCAACCTCTGGCCGAGCCCACCGTCACGCTGGGCAGTCAACTCGACGACCAGGGAATGCAGCGCGGCACGCTGGATGCCTCCGGCCCGCTGGACGAAGAAGGCCGCCTGGCCTATCGCCTGAATGTGGTGGGTGAGGGCGGTGATACCTTTCGTGATCATGTTGAAACCGAACGCTATGGCGTGACGCCGGTGCTGAGCTGGCAGGTCACCGATGAGACCAAGGTGATCTTCGAAGGCGATTTCATGCGCAACAATCACCCGCTTGATCGTGGCCTGACGCGATATCCCAACCAGGTCGGCACCGCGTCTCGCGACACTTTTTTCGGCGAAAAAGACGTTGGCAAATTGCACAACGACAACAACATGGCGCAACTGCGGTTCGAGCATCTGTTGAGTGACAACTGGACGTTGGGAGGCGGGTTCCAATGGCTTGATGGCACGTTGCAGGGGAATGCCGTCGAGGCCAACGGCGTCGCCGCAGACGGTCGCACGCTGGGGCGCAACTTTAATTACCGCAAGCTGGAGTGGACCGACAAGGACACCCAACTCAACCTCACCGGCCACTTCACCGCCGGCGGTTTCGATCACACCTTGCTGACCGGGGTCGAGTACGAGGACTACGACTACACGTCGATCATTCAGCGCTCCAGCGGGGCGGTGAGTGCCTACCCGATCGACATCTTCGATCCGGTGTATGGTCAGCCTCGCCCAGCCCTGACCCGAACACCGACGGATGACAAGGAAAACCTCAAGACCTACGCCGCTTTCGTTCAGGATCAGGTGGCCTTGACCGAGCGATTGAAACTGTTGGCCGGCGCGCGTTTCGAGCGCTTCGAGCATGACTACCAAACGTTTGTCCCGGGCGGCAGGAGCTGGGAGGCCAGCGACAATGCAGTCACCCCGCGCCTGGGTTTCACTTATGATCTGACCGAGACCGTGGCGCTGTACGCCAACACGGCGCGTTCGTTCAAGCCCAACACCGGAGCCAGTCGCCAGGGCGGAGGGTTTGATCCGGAGAAGGGCAAGTCCTATGAACTTGGGATCAAGTGGGATGCGCTGGACAGCCAATTGAGCGTCGAGGCGGCGATCTACCAGATTGAAAAGCGCAATGTGCTCACCACCGATCCGCTGGACTCGACGTTCAGCGTGGCGGCAGGCGAGGTGCGCAGCCGTGGGTTCGACCTCAACGTGGCCGGTAACCTGACTCCGCAATGGCGGATGATTGGCGGTTATGCCTATGTCGATGCCGAGGTGACCAAGGACAACGTCATCAAGTCCGGCACCCGACTGATGAACATTCCGCAGAATAGCTTCAGCCTGCTCAACGTCTACGAGTTTCAGGATGGCGCACTCAAGGGCCTGGGGTTGGGCACGGGTCTGAAGTACGTCGATGAGCGCGCAGGGCAGACAGCCAACACGGCTTTCACGATGGGCAGCTATACCGTCGTCGACCTGCTCAGCTATTACAAGGTCAATGAAAAGGTCAGGCTAAACCTGGATGTGAAGAACCTGACGGATGAAGACTATGAGGAAGGAGCGTTCGGCAACGTTTACGCCTATCCGGGAGCCCCAAGAACGGTACAGGTCGGTATTTCATATACGTTGTAATCGAGTTGTGTTTGAGCGCAATGCTGTTTTCTCAAGGACAAGCTCCCTCGTCACAGGATGCCAACGCACTATCTTCAGGGAGGGCCTTTTTGCACTCTCTGGAGGGTGACTAGCGTATTTTTTTGAAAGGTTGGCGAAGGGGGCGGTTGATTGCAAACAGGACGCCACCCAGCAACAGCGCCGCGCCTGCCGCAACAAGTAAAGGCGCGTGACGAGAGGGTGATCGCCAGCCGCCTTCGACGCGACAGCGGTGAACCGTCGTAGCACATGGGTTCTCATGAAAAAGGCTTTACGTGTACCTCATGCTCTGTGGCCAGTTTCTACGGCGGGATTGCTTTGCTGACTTGCATTCAAGGCGTACGAAGTAGACCAGTGGAATGCGTTTTCAGCAAAGCGCAACAGTTAGAAGATCGCATTTTTTTGCATTGTTTCTTGAGAACAAAAAATTATTTTTGAACCTCTTGAATCGTATTTCCGGCATCGCTATATATTTTTTACGCGGTGCCGAAACCGGGCCGCGTCATAAATCACTTGGAGAAAACTCAGGAGATTTAGCTATGGCTACTACTTTTTCGTTGGCCCCACTGTTTCGTCAGTCGGTAGGCTTTGATCGTTTCAACGACCTTTTTGAATCCGCGCTTCGCAGCGAGGCGGCATCGACTACTTATCCTCCACACAACGTCGAAAAGCATGGTGACGATCATTATCGAATCGTCATAGCGGCGGCGGGTCTGACGGAGGAGGATTTTGAGATACAAGTCGAGAAGGAGGTTTTGACCATCGCTGGTGGCAAGCGAGAAAGCGATAAGGAAGCGATTTACCTTCATCAGGGAATCGCGCAGCGTGCATTTAGACTGTCCTTCCGTTTGGCGGATCACATAGAGGTCAAAAGTGCATCGTTGTCCAACGGGCTATTGAGTATTGATCTGTTGCGAGTTGTGCCGGAAGAGGCAAAGCCTAAGCGCATCAACATAGATGGTTCGGGTAACGCGGATATGAAACAACTCAATTGATAGCCAAGAACAAGGCGCTCTTCGGAGCGCCTTTTTTTATCTACCCAGATTGAGCCTCCTCGTCGAGGCGGTTTGATGGGGCATCAGCGATTCTTGATCAAAATCGAAAAATTCAACGCGGCCGCGACGCACAGCCATGCCAGATACGGAAACAGGATCAACCCCGTAATTACATCGAGCTGCAGCGCCAACACCACCATCGCCGCCACTACCAACCATAGCACCAGCAGAATCACCATCGCCGCCAACACCTGATGCGCGCCAAAGAAAACCGGCGTCCACAGTGTGTTCAATGCAATCTGTGCCGCCCACAACGCCAGGACTGTCTGGCTGCCCGGGATCAGGCTCAAGCGGTAACCGGCCCAGGCCAGCAACAGGTAAATAGTTGTCCAGGCAAGCGGGAACGCCCAGTTGGGCGGGGTGAAGCCAGGTTTGTTCAGCGCTTCGTACCATGCACCCGGCTTGAACATGACGCCGGTGCTTGCTGCTGCTGCGCAGGCCAGAAGAAAAATGAAAAATGTCATTGCCAGTCCTTGGCTGAAGCCAGCCGATGGGAAGTTATAAGAAAAGGACGCCTGGTGATGCGAAAAGTTTGGATGGGCGATGAAATTTAAGGACTGGTCGATGGGCTGAAGTATGGGCTGATGGATTTTGCCAAACCCCAGAAACGACAAAGCCCTGAATAATCAGGGCTTTGTCACTACAAATATGGCGGAGGCGATGGGATTCGAACTCATGGACCTGTTACAGTCGACGGTTTTCAAGACCGTTGCCTTAAACCACTCGGCCACACCTCCGTTTGCGTTGCGGGCGCCATAATACCTGAATGAAACACACTGTCAAACTCTCTGCATAGCTTGTTACAGGGCGTCTGTTATGATCTTTGCGACTGAACGTTTCAAACCAACAGGAGTGTCGCCATGCGCGAACAGGATTACGCAGTTAATAACAGCGTGCAGGCTGAGCAGCTAGAGGTTAGCCGCGTCCTGCGCAACACATACGGCTTGCTCGCCCTGACCCTCGCTTTCAGCGGTGTAATGGCTTTCGTTGCCCAGCAGATGCGTGTTGGCTACCCGAACATCTTCGTGGTGCTGATCGGCTTCTACGGTCTTTTCTTCCTTACCAACAAACTTCGTGATTCCGCGTGGGGCCTGGTGTCGGCATTTGCCCTGACTGGTTTCATGGGTTTCCTGCTCGGCCCGATCCTCAACCGTTACCTTGGCATGCAGGGCGGTGCCGAAGTCGTCAGCTCGGCCTTCGCGATGACGGCACTGGTGTTCGGCGGCTTGTCGGCCTACGTACTGATCACCCGTAAGGACATGAGCTTCCTCGGCGGTTTCATCACTGCAGGCTTCTTCGTGCTGCTGGGTGCGACGCTGGCGAGCTTCTTCTTCCAGATCAGCGGCCTGCAACTGGCGATCAGCGCAGGTTTTGTGCTGTTCTCCTCGGTCTGCATTTTGTTCCAGACCAGCGCCATCATCCATGGCGGCGAGCGCAACTACATCATGGCGACCATCAGCCTGTATGTATCGATCTACAACCTGTTCGTCAGCTTGTTGCAGCTGTTTGGCATCATGAGCCGCGATGACTAAAAGTCGGCACTAACGAAAAACCCGCTTCGGCGGGTTTTTTATTGTCTGCGATTGGGTGAAATGACCTACGCCATCGGCGGCAAACGGCGTTTTACCGGGGTTTTCTTGACGATGGCGGTGTTGGTTTCTGCGTGGGTATTGAGTCGGTCGAGCAGGGTATCCAATTGCTCCATCGAACGGACGTGCAGGCGGGCGATGAAGCAGTCGTCACCGGTGACTTTATCGCATTCGGTGAACTCGGGGATGGCCATGATCTGCCGTTCCACTTCATGCAACTGGCCCGGCAGCGGGCGAATGCGCACGATGGCCTGGAGTTGATAGCCGAAGCATTTCGGGTCGATTTCCACGGTGTAGCCCTTGAGCACACCTCGTTCTTCCAGACGACGCAGGCGCTCGGCAACGCTGGGCGAGGACAGCCCGCTGATTTGCGCCAACGCCTTGAGCGAACGTCGTGAGTCTTCCATCAAAGCCGTGATCAGCACCTGGTCGATGTCATCGGTCATGGCGAAACCTCTATTAGGCAGTTGTTCAAGATCGCCTTCGCATTAAAGGCAGATTTGGATTTTAGCCTTCTTTTTGCGCTGGAGAAGCGCTTCGGCTGATCGGCATAATTTGCCCATCAACACAGGAGTCTAATGATGGACAACTCAATACGTCGCGGCTCATTTGAAATGACCGCCGCCATGCTCATCTCCGGCACCATTGGCTGGTTTGTGCTGGTTTCAGGGCAACCGGTACTGGATGTGGTGTTCTGGCGCTGCCTGTTTGGTGCCGGGACCTTGCTGCTGATTTGCGCGGCATTCGGCTTCCTGCGCCCCGGCATTTTGACTCGTACCACTTTCCTGTTGGCCGTGCTCAGTGGTGTGGCGATTGTCGGCAACTGGGTGTTGTTGTTTGCCTCCTATTCCCGTGCTTCGATTGCCATCGGTACAGCGGTCTATAACGTTCAGCCGTTCATGTTGGTGGGGCTTGCGGCAATTTTTCTCAACGAGAAAATCACCTTGCAAAAGCTTGCATGGCTGGGCGTGTCGTTCCTCGGGATGTTGGCGATTGTCAGCGCCCATGGAGGGCAGGGCGAGAGTGGCAACGAATACCTGCTGGGCATTGCGCTGGCGCTGGGTGCGGCATTGCTTTACGCGATTGCCGCATTGATCATCAAACGCCTGACGGGCACGCCGCCGCATCTGATTGCCCTGATTCAGGTGAGTACCGGTGTACTGCTACTTGCGCCGTTTGCGCACTTTTCGGCCATGCCGCAGACAACGAGCGCGTGGTCCAGCCTGGCGACGTTGGGTATTGTGCACACGGGTGTGATGTACGTGCTGTTGTACGGCGCTATCCAGAAACTGCCGACCGCATTGACTGGCGCGTTGTCATTCATCTATCCGATCGCGGCGATCTTCGTCGACTGGTTTGCCTTCGGTCATCGCCTGGAGTTGCTGCAATGGGTCGGGGTTGCCGCGATTCTGCTGGCGGCTGCGGGTATGCAGCAGGGTTGGAGCCTGAAATTTCGTCGGGCCGTTACGCCGTAACGAGAGGTCAGATGTTCCAGCGCGGTGCGGTCTTCGCCAGTCGCTGGTGCACTGCGTCAAGGCGCAGCGGCTTTATGCCGATGTTGCCTTGGTGTTGCACCAGCGCTGGCAGTAAGACTCAGCCTACTTAGAAGATGTAGTCGGTGGTCAAAAAGCTCGAGCTGCGACCACTGATGATCTCGCTGATCAGGTCTTTGTTGGTCTCCTGGAATTTGGTGGCCACCAGCGTGCGGATCGAAAACACCCGCAAAGCGTCATGTACCGACAAGGTGCCTTCGGCGGAGTTCTTGCGCCCGTTGAACGGGTAAGTGTCCGGGCCGCGCTGGCACTGGGCATTGAGGTTGATGCGCCCGACCTGGTTGGCAAAGGTGTCTACCAAACGGCCAACGGCCACCGGGTTGGTGCCGAAGATACTCAACTGTTGGCCAAAGTCCGATTCCAGGACGTAATCGATCACGGTGTCCAGATGTCGATAGGGCACGATGGGTACGACCGGGCCGAACTGTTCTTCCTGGTAAACGCGCATCTGCGGTGTCACCGGGTACAGCACGGCGGGGTAGAAGAACGACGCCCGGGCTGCGCCACCATTGGGGTTGACCACCTTAGCGCCTTTGTTGACGGCGTCGGCCACCAGCGAATGCAGATAGTCGACCTTGCCTGACTCCGGTAAAGGCGTCAGGGCTACACCGCTTTCCCAAGGCATGCCGGGTTTGAGGGTGGCGAGTTTGGCGTTGAATTTCTCGATAAAAGCATCGACCACATCCTCGTGGACAAACAGGATTTTCAACGCGGTGCAGCGCTGGCCGTTGAACGACAGGGAGCCGGTAACTGCTTCGTTGACCGCGTTGTCCAGGTCCACTTCCGGCAGGACGATGCCGGGGTTCTTTGCATCCAGCCCCAGTGCCGCACGCAAGCGGTGAGGTTTTGGATGGAGTTTTTTCAGGTCGCTGGCGGCTTTGTTGGTACCGATGAAGGCAAAGATGTCTATCTTGCCGCTGGCCATCAGCGCACTGACGGTTTCCCGACCGCTGCCATAGATCACGTTGATCACCCCGGCGGGGAAGCTGTCGCGAAAGGCTTCGAGCAACGGGCGAATCAATAGCACGCCGAGTTTCGCCGGTTTGAACACCACGGTATTACCCATGATCAGCGCCGGAATCAACGTGGTGAAGGTTTCGTTCAACGGATAGTTGTAAGGCCCCATGCACAATGCCACGCCCAGCGGGACGCGGCGGATCTGGCCGAGGGTGTCCTGTTCCAGCTCGAAGCGGCTGGAGCGGCGGTCGAGTTCCTTGAGTGCGTTGATCGTGTCGACGATGTAGTCGCAGGTGCGGTCGAACTCTTTTTCCGAGTCCTTGAGATTCTTGCCGATTTCCCACATCAGCAATTTGACCACGGCGTCGCGTTGCTCCCGCATCCGCGCAAGAAAGCCTTCAACGTGCTGGATGCGTTCGGCCACCCGCATCGTCGGCCACAGGCCCTGGCCGCGATCATAGGCACGGACGGCGGCGTCCAGAGCGGTCAAAGCGGTGTCGGCGTCCAACAGTGGCGTGCTGCCGAGGATCACTTGTTCGTCGCCATTGGCCCCGCTCAGGTACACCGGGCTGCGGACCTGGGCGAGGGCACCGGGCCAGGTTTTCAGGACACCGTCGACCAAGTATTCGCGCTGCTCGGTCGGACCGTCGAGACGGTATTTTTCCGGGATGCTGCCGGCCTCGGGAAACAGGTTGCCGAGGAGATCTGCTGTGCTCATGTCGCTACCCCGTGTGAGATGTCAGCCAATGCTGATGGCTTGCCGTTCGGAAATCGCTGCAAAGGTTATACGCCTTAATGAGCTGGTTTTTTAAGACAATCGAGCGCTGATGGGCAGAATAGAGGGGCTGGGATCGGGTTCTTGTGCCTCAAGCGTAGACCGCTTTGGCCGGATCTAGAAATGCAACTTTTGACCTCGGAGCACACAACGGCCGGTGCTGCGGTTAAACTTCGCGATCTTTATCAAGGAGTTCATATGAGTCATTACCAGCCGGGCATTCTCGCCACCCCAGTTCCACCTCACGCCCGTCATATGTTCTTCGCCCTGGAATCCGCCGCACAATTGCCGGCGGCGCTGGATAAGCTGCTGCAACTGGTGGATGGCAAATCGGCAGTGGTGGGTTTTGGTGAGTCGCTGGTCAAGGCGCTGAATGGCCACATCCAGGGCCTGCGAGCGTTTCCTGCGTTGACCGGTATCGGTGTCGACAATCCGTCGACGCAGCAGGCGCTGTGGTGCTGGCTGCACGGTACTGACCGTGGCGAATTGCTCAATCGCAGCAACGCCTTTGAAGCCGCGCTGGCACCAGCTCTGCGTCTGGTGCAGGTGACTGAAGGCTTTCGTCACCGTGACGGCCATGACCTGACCGGCTACGAAGACGGCACGGAAAACCCTCGCGACGAGGCCGCTGCGGCTGCCGCATTGGTAAACGACGGCCCTGAAGGGACGGTGGGCGGCAGTTTCGCCGCGATCCAGCAATGGCAGCATGACCTCAAGCGTTTTCACGCAATGGCGTCCCATGAAACGGACGACATCATGGGTCGCCGCTTGAGCGATAACGAAGAGCTCGATGACGCGCCGATCTCTGCCCACGTCAAACGCACCGCTCAGGAAAGCTTCGCCCCCGAAGCGTTCGTGGTCCGTCGCTCGATGCCATGGATTGAAGATGAACGTGCTGGCCTGATGTTCCTTGCCTTCGGTTTTTCCCTCGACGCTTTCGAAGTCCAATTGCGTCGCATGAGCGGCCTGGAAGACGGCATTACTGATGGTCTGTACCGCATCAGCCGACCGATCACCGGGGGCTACTACTGGTGCCCGCCAATGCAAGACGGCCGACTGGACTTGCGTGCCCTGCACATCGGCTGATCCTCGCAGGGCATGATCGACGTGGTGCGCTGGGACAAGGCGCCACAATGCCCTGCGCCAGTGCACTTCTAACCTTATGCGTAAACAGTATTTCTCAAGAGGAACGGCGACTCTCTAAGATCATGTCATAACTCGTTATAACAAGTGATCTTGATGACCGATAACGTTCTATCTCTCAGCCCTCTTTCCAACAGCAGTATCCCGCTGCACACCCAACTGCGTGACGTATTGCGCACCCGCATTCTTGACGGTGAATACCCGCAAGACAGCCAGATGCCGTCGGAAAGCGAACTCGGCACGCTGTTCAAAGTCAGCCGAATTACCGTGCGCCAGGCCCTCGGTGATCTGCAGAAGGAAGGGTTGATCTTCAAGATCCACGGCAAGGGCACCTTCGTTGCCAAGCCGAAAACCTTCCAGAACGTCAGCACCCTGCAAGGCCTGGCCGAGTCCATGACCGGTCGCGGCTACGAGGTGATCAACCGCCTGCGCAGCTTCAAGTTCATCGCCGCCGATAAATTGGTGGCTGAGCGATTGCAGGTCGCCGAAGGCGAGACCGTGGCGCAGATCAAGCGCGTTCGGCTGATCAACCGTGAGCCGATTTCGCTGGAAATCACCTACTTGCCCAAAGCCATCGGTGAGCGCCTGGAGAAGGCGGATCTGGTGACCCGCGACATTTTCCTGATCCTCGAAAACGACTGCGGCGTGGCCCTCGGGCACGCCGACCTGGCGATCGATGCAGTGCTGGCCGACAGCGACTTGACCCAGGCGCTGAATGTCGAACCTGGCTCGCCGATCATGCGCATCGAGCGCCTGACCCACGATGCCCAGGGGCGCCCTGTGGACTTTGAACACCTTTATTACCGTGGCGATGCGTTCCAGTACCGCCTGCGGATCGACCGGCAAAAAGGGGAGCAGGCATGAGTCGCAAGACCCTCGAACAGGAATACGACATCGTCGTCATCGGCGGCGGCACCGCCGGCCCCATGGCGGCGATCAAGGCCAAGGAACGCAACCGTGATCTGCGGGTGTTGTTGGTCGACAAGGCCAACGTCAAGCGTAGCGGCGCGATCAGCATGGGCATGGATGGCCTGAACAACGCGATCATTCCCGGCCACTCGACAGCGGAGCAGTACACCAAGGAAATCACCATTGCCAACGATGGCATCGTCAACCAGGCGGCGGTGTACGCCTACGCCACCCACAGCTTCGAAACCATCGAACAACTGGACCGCTGGGGTGTGAAGTTCGAGAAAGACGAAACCGGCGACTATGCGGTGAAAAAAGTCCATCACATGGGCGCCTACGTGTTGCCGATGCCGGAAGGTCACGACATCAAGAAGGTCTTGTATCGCCAGTTGAAACGGGCGCGGGTGAACATCACCAATCGCCTGGTGTGCACCCGGTTGCTCAAGGACGAAGAGGGCGCGGTCAACGGCGTGATGGGGTTTGATTGCCGCACCGCTGATTTTCATGTGATCAAGGCCAAGGCGGTGATCCTCGCCTGTGGTGCCGCCGGGCGCCTGGGATTGCCGTCCTCGGGCTACCTGATGGGCACCTACGAAAACCCGACCAATGCCGGCGACGGCTACTCGATGGCCTACCACGCCGGGGCTGAACTGGCGAACCTGGAGTGCTTCCAGATCAACCCGTTGATCAAGGATTACAACGGCCCGGCCTGCGCCTACGTCACCGGTCCGCTGGGGGGCTACACCGCCAACAACAAGGGCGAACGCTTTATTGAGTGTGACTACTGGAGCGGGCAGATGATGTGGGAGTTCCACCAGGAGCTCGAAAGCGGCAACGGGCCGGTGTTCCTCAAACTCGATCACTTGGCCGAGGAAACCATCCAGAACATCGAAGAGATCCTGCACAGCAACGAGCGCCCGAGTCGTGGACAGTTCCACGCCAATCGCGGCACCGACTACCGCACGCAGATGGTCGAGATGCACATCTCCGAGATCGGTTTTTGCAGTGGGCATTCGGCGTCCGGGGTGTGGGTCAACGAGAAGGCCGAGACGTCGGTCAAGGGCTTGTACTCGGCCGGTGACATGGCCGCCGTGCCGCACAATTACATGCTCGGCGCGTTCACCTACGGCTGGTTTGCCGGCAACAACGCGGCGGATTTCGTCGCCGATCGCGAGTTCTCTGTGCTGGATGCCCGGCAGATCGAAAGCGAAAAACAACGGGTCTACGCACCGCTGGACCGTGAGCAGGGGCTGCCACCGGCTCAGGTCGAGTACAAGCTGCGCCGCTTCGTCAACGATTACCTGCAGCCGCCGAAAGTGACCAAGAAGATGCAGATCGGCTTGCAACGCTTCAGCGATATCCAGCGCGACCTCGACCAGATCAAGGCCCACAACGCCCACGAACTGATGCGCGCCATGGAAGTGAGCATGATCCGCGACTGCGCGGAAATGGCTGCAAGGGCTTCGCTGTTTCGTGCCGAAAGTCGCTGGGGGCTTTACCACTATCGGGTCGATCACCCGCAGCGCAACGACAGCGACTGGTTTTGCCATTGCCACTTGAAAAAGGGCGATGACGGTCGGATGACCAGTTTCAAGAAAGCCGTCGAGCCTTACATCATCCCGCTGGGCGCCGAAGAAATGCAGGCCTACGACCGGTTGCGGGTCGGTGCCGATGCGGCATGACGTGGTCCCTATAAGAGAGTTCTAAACATGGCCTATCAACCCCAGGAAATTTTCTTCCGTTCCAACGCACCGGTCACGGTCGATGAAGAGCTTTGCATCGCCCACAAAGGCTGCACCGTGTGCGTCGACGTTTGCCCGATGGACCTTCTGGCAATCAACCCAGCCACCCAAAAGGCCTACATGGCGTTCGATGAGTGCTGGTACTGCATGCCCTGTGAAAAGGACTGCCCGACCGGGGCGGTGAAAGTGGATATCCCTTACCTGTTGCGCTGAACAATGTGGGAGCGAGCCTGCTCGCGATGAGGCCGGCACAGCTTGCATCTGCATTGACAGAGCGAACGCCATCGCGAGCAGGCTCGCTCCCACAGTGGATCGAGTTCAGACAACCCTAAAAGCCATCCGGCAACCACCGGACGCCTGATCCACAACACCCCTCGTTTCCCACCACGCCCAGATCGTGGCGGAGACGAACATCCAATAAATGATTCGAGGGGAAACACTCATGATGTTGCGTGCAGCGTTGGCCGGTCTGGTACTGGCGTCATTTACCTTGTCGGCCTCGGCCGAAACCATCCGCATTGCCATTGGCACTCAAGACACCACCATCAACTGCGCCGCCGGTGGTCTGTTGATCCGCGAACTTGGTCTGCTGGACAAATACTTGCCCCACGACGGCCCATACAAGGATGCCAAATACGAGGTGCAGTGGAAGAATTTCACCAGCGGCGCGCCGCTGACCAATGAGATGGTCGCCGGCAAACTCGACTTCGGCGCGATGGCCGATTTCCCGGGCTCATTCAATGGCGTGGCATTTGAAGCAGCGGGCAAGCACAGCCTGTTCATCAGCGTGTTGTCGGGCAGCACCAAAGGCAGTGGCAACGGCATCGTGGTGCCGAGTGCATCAGGCGTGCAGTCGTTGGCGGAGCTCAAGGGCAAGACCATTTCGGTGCCGTTCGCCTCCACCGCCCATGGCATGTTGCTGCGCGCCGTGGCCGCCCAGGGCTGGGACCCGCTCAAGGACGTGAACATCATCGCCCAGCCGCCGGAAGTCGCCGGCTCTGCGTTGCAGGCGGGCAAGATCGACGCCCATGCCGACTTCGTACCGTTCGCCGAACTGTTCCCGAGCCGCGGTTTCGCGCGCAAGATCTACGACGGTTCCCAGGCCGGAGCGCCGACCTTCCATGGCGCGCTGGTCGACCAGAGCTATGCGAAAAAGTACCCGGAAATTGTCGTCGCTTATCTGCGCGCCAGCATCGAGGCCAATCAGTTGCTCGCCGCTGAGCCCGAGAAATACAGCGAGCTGATCGCCAAGGTCACTGGCGTCGATGCCGAGGTGAATTACCTGTTCCACGGCCCTCTGGGCGTGCAAACCCGCGACCTGAGCTGGAAACCGGAGTACCGCCAGGCGGTGGGCACGGCCATCGATACGCTCAAACTGTTGAAGAAAGCCGATCGCGGTCTGGATCTGAACACCTTCATTGACGATCAGTACATCCGCGCCGCCTTCAAGGCCTCGAACCTCGACTACACCGCGCAACTGGCGAACTACGCGCAGGCGCCGCTCACTGCAACGGATGCGTCCACCGGCAAAGCCATCACCGACTTCAGCCACGTGGCGGAAATCTGGGTGCGCGGTGAGCCGAAAGTCCGCCAGTACGCCTCGGCGCAAGCGGCGTTCAGTGCATTGGCCACCCTCAAGCAGGAAGGCAAAAACATCCGCGCGGTGTATGCCCAGGCCAGCGACAGCGGGATCAAGTTGCTGGCGGATCAGGCGTGGTTTGCCAGCGATGCCAACGGGCGCCTCAGCGCGTTCCTGCTCAAAGGCCAGGCCCAGCAGTTCGCCAGCGCCCAGGGCGGCAAGGTTTTCGATTTCACCGATGCCACCGCGCAGGCTGTGGCTGTTCGCTAACCCAAAAACGCCGCAATCCCCTGTGGGAGCGGGCTTGCCCGCGATGGGGCCAGACCAGCCGATACCGATGTCGACTGACACTCTGCAATCGCTGGCAAGCCAGCTCCCACAGGTTTTCAAGTGAGAGGGAATATTGTGTACGGACCCTGTTTACGCTGGCTCTTCCGAGTCGCCTCGCTGTTGTTTTGCCTGCTTTTCTGGCAACTCGCCGCCAGCCACCACTGGAATCTCGGCCTGGTAACCTTCGCCAACGTGCCGACCCCCGGGGCGGTTGTTGAGGCGGCGCTGGGGCTGGGTGATTCCGGCAAGCTCGCTCGTCACTTGAGCAGCAGTCTCACCCGGGTCTTCGCCGGTTACTGCGCAGCGTTGATCGTCGGCGTTGCTCTGGGGCTGTCCATCGGCCGCTCGAAATGGGCTGAGGATTTGCTCTTGCCACCGCTGGAAGTGCTGCGGCCAATCCCGGCGGTGGCGTGGATTCCGCTGGCAATCCTGATGTTTCCGTCGTCTGAACTGTCGATGGTGTTCATCACGTTCACCGGTGCCTTGTTCCCGATCCTGCTCAACACCGTGCACGGCGTCGAAGGTGTCGACCCACGGCTGATTGCCTCGGCGAAAAGCCTTGGGGCAGGGCGCCGGGCGATTTTGCTGGAGGTGATTTTGCCGGGCGCCGCGCCCAGCATCATCACCGGCCTGGCCATCGGCATGGGCACTTCATGGTTCTGCCTGGTGACCGCAGAAATGATCTCCGGCCAGTACGGCATCGGTTATTACACCTGGGAGTCCTACACCATTCAAAACTACCCCGACATCGTCGTCGGCATGTTGCTGATCGGCGTGCTCGGCATGGGCAGCAGCCTGCTGATAAAGCGCCTGGGCGGGTTGTTCACGCCTTGGCATCGACCACGAGGAAAAGCCTCATGAGCGTTTTTCAACATCCTGAAGGGCGGATCGATATACGTGACTTGTCGATCAGCCTCGGCGAGGGCAAGGCGGCCTTCGAAGCCGTGCAGGGTCTGGAGTGTCAGATCGAACCGGGTCAGTTCGTGTGCATTCTCGGGCCGTCCGGTTGCGGCAAATCGACGTTGCTCGGCGCGCTGGCAGGTCACCTGCAACCGCGGACCGGCACGCTCAACGTCGATGGTGCCAAAGTCTGCGGACCATCACCCCAGCGCGGCATGGTGTTCCAGCAGCACACCCTGTTTCCATGGCGAACAGTGCGAGACAACGTTGCTTTCGGCCTGAAAATGCGCGGCGTCGGCAAAGCGGAGCGGCAGCGGGCGGCCGATGAAATCCTCGCCTTGGTCGGCCTTGCAGGTTTCGCCGATCGTTGGCCGGATCAATTGTCTGGCGGTATGCAGCAGCGGGTGGAGATCGCCCGGGTGCTGGTCAATCGTCCGCGCCTGCTGCTGATGGACGAACCCTTCGGTGCCCTCGATGCCTTGACCCGATTGAACATGCAGGAACTGCTGCTCGGCATCTGGACACGGATCCGCACCACGGTTGTGTTTGTCACCCACGACATTGACGAAGCGTTGTTCCTGGCTGATCGCTTGCTGGTCATGAGCACCCGTCCTGGTCGCATCATCGAAGACCTGCGCCTGGATTTCCCCCGGCCGCGTACCACCGAGCTGGTGACCAGCCCCGAATTTTCCCGCTTGAAGCGTCATTGCCTCGAACTCCTGCGTCACGAAGACGGTCGGCAGCTACCGCGCCTGAACCCTCTCGGATTGCCTCCTGAAAACAAACTGCCGCGATTTGCCCTATGACCTCATTATTTGCCGTAACCGATAACGACGACATTCTCGCCCTGCAACCGCGCCTGACGGATGAAGATCCTGGCGTGCGCAGAATTGCCTTGATCGAACTGGCCGATCTCGAAGAACCGGACGGTTTGCTGTGGCTGGTCAATCGTCTGGCACAAGACCCGACCGCAGAGGTTCGTGCCGAAGCCGCGCGATTGCTTGAAGCCTGGGAGGACGAGCCTGTGGTCGAAGCGTTGTGCCAGGCCCTGACCGATCCATCCCCGGCGGTACAGGCTGCCGCCGCGCAAAGCCTCAGCCTGCTCAAGAGCGAGGCGGCGGGCCGGGTGATACTGCCGTGGACCGCGCATGCGGACATCAGCGTGCGCATCGCCGCGTTCAGGGCTTTGCGCGAATTGCGCTTTCCCGATGCCGCTGCGGCTGCTTCAGGTGCCTTGAACGATGAAGACGCCGGCGTTCGTCGCGAAGCGGTCGGCGTGCTTGGCTGGCTCAAACAGCTCGATGCCTTGCCGGCCCTGGCGAAATTGGCCAGCGACGACCCGGACACCGAAGTCCGCCGCGCCGCCACGGGCGCTCTCGGCCTGGCCTGCGATGCGCAAGTGTTGCCAGCCTTGCGCCAGGCCCTGCAGGACCAGGCCTGGCAAGTGCGCGAGGAAGCCGCAACAACGCTGGGTAAGGTCGGGCACGTCGATGCAGGAGCGGCACTGGTCGAGGCCTTGACTGACGATTACTGGCAAGTGCGGCTGCGTGCCACCCGCAGCCTCGGACGACTGCGCTATGCACCGGCGCTGGACGCGTTGATCGAAACCCTGGGCCATCGCATCAGCAATCTGCGCAAGGAGGCTGCACTGGCGCTGGGTGAGCTGAGTGAACGCGGTGCAATCGCCCCCTTGCTGGCTGCGCAAGACGACGGCGACCCGGAAGTGCGCAAAGCGGTGCGCATTGCCCTGAGTCAATTGCAATGAGCCCGCTGGCCGTTGCCAATTCCCGGAGCAAACAGCAACTGCATCTGAGCTGGCCCGACGGCCGCGAGCAATGGCTGGATTACGCGTTGTTGCGCCGCCAATGCCCGTGTTCGCAATGTCGCGCGTTTCGCTTGCAGGGCACACCGCCGCTGGTCGACGCCCGTGTTCAGGTGCTCGGGTTGAACGCTCAGGGCTATGGCTTGCAACTGGTGTTCAGCGACGGCCACGAACGGGGGATCTATCCATGGCCTTACCTGGCGCAACTCCCGTCGTACGCTGCGGGGGGTTGAGGATTTGCCTTCGCCAGCGGAGCCTTAGTGAGCGTGCTGGATGGCGGTCGGCAGGGGTAGCTCGATGGGCGTCAGCACCGGTTGCCCGGAGAAAAACGCCTGCAGGTTCTTGCCCACCAGCTCCACCGTACCCTGGGTCGCCTCGGGCGAGAGGCCTGCAACGTGGGGCGTGAGGATCACGTTGTTGAGATTTTTCAACGCATCCGGAACCTGAGGTTCGTTATCGAAGACATCCAGCGCGGCACCGGCGATCCGCCGCTGTTCGAGTGCGGTAATCAGGTCCGCGGTGACAATCACGCTTGCCCGGGCGATGTTGACGAGGAAGCCATTAGGCCCGAGTGCATCGAGCACTTGCCTGTTGACCAGGTGCTGGGTGCCAAGCCCGCCGGGCGCGGCGACGATCAGAAAGTCCGAGGCCCGTGCCAGTTCGCTGGGCGTCGAGCAGAATGTGTAGGGCACGTCGCTGCGATGCTGGCGGTTGTGGTAGCACACACTCATGTCGAAGCCGGCATTGGCGCGTTTGGCGATGGCCATGCCGACGGCGCCAAGGCCGAGAATGCCCAGGCGTTTGCCGGCCAGGGAAGGGCGCATGATCTTTGGCCATTCTCCCCGGCGCACGGCAGCGTCGCAGCGCGGAACATCGCGCACCAGCGACAACAGCAAGGCCATCGCGTGATCAGCCACTGATGAGGCATTGACGCCGGCACCGTTGGTCACGGTGATGCAACGGTTGGCCGCTGCCTGCAGGTCGACATGTTCGTAGCCGGCACCGATCACACAGATGATCTTGAGCGAGGGCAGGGCGGCTATTTCGTCGGCATACAGACCGAGTGGGCCGCGGGTCAGCACTGCGTCGATCTGGCCGCCGTGTCGGGCAATGGCGGCGGCGCGTTCGGCCGGGGTCGGGGCGAGGATCAGGTGAAAGCCCTGATGTTCGAGGATGGGCAGGTAATCATTAATGGTTTCAACCAGTACCAGAACGGTTGCGGGCATGCTTGGCTCCTGTGTGCATCGCAGAATCGGGCTCGAACGTCACTTGAGATTGCTGGCTGCGGAGCGATTTGGCAATGACCAAAACTGCCCGTCCGCGCAGCCGCGTTGATGAGTGTAGGAGCTTGGGAAGCCTGCGAGGGTATTGTCGTGGGATTTCACGCGGCAGGAGGCGTATCGGGCTTCGCTGCGGTCAGAAAACTGCACGTCGCTTCGAGGATTTCATCAGAAAGGGCTTCGCCACGGGTAGCGCGGGCGAGTGTCAGGGCGCCGACCATCATCGAATACTGCACCAGCGCTTGCTTGCGGTTTTCGCCGGGATCAGCCGATTCCATCAGCTGGCTGAAGGCGTCGAGCAGCCTGTTAAGGCCGTCCATGAACGGCTCGCGCAAGCCGCTTTCAGCGCTCTCATGGCAGATGTCCGCGGCGAAGGCCACCACGGGGCAGCTGTCGCCCGGGTTATCGCGGCTATGGACGGACAGGTAGGGTTCAATCAAAGCCCGGCGCGCCGAGGCTTTGTCTTCGCCGGAGGCGGCCCGTTCCCGCCAGCGCTCTCCTACTTGTTTGAATGCCCGCTCGCTGGCCTCCCTGGCCAGTGCTTCCTTGGATTCGAAGTGCCCGTAGAACCCACCATGGGTCAGGCCGGCGGCCGCCATTACATCGACCACGCTGATGCCATGCAGGCCGCGCTCGCGAAACAACCGTGTGGCGGCCTCGACAATGATTTCGCGGTTGAGGTCGGCTTGCTTGCGGGAAACTCGGGGCATCAGGCACTCACCATTAGCAGGTTTGAAAATCAGAGGGCGTATTGAGCAAGACCATTGCCGAACGACCAGTTCTCTTTCTTCACTTCCACCAGATTAATGAAAACATCTTCCGGGCGCACCGCCAGTTGTGCATTGAGGCCATCGACGATGGTTTTATAGAGCAGTTTCTTCTTCTCCAGCGTTCGCCCTTCACTCAGGGTGATCTGGATGATCACCAGGTTATCGGTGCGCTGGATGCCCAGGTACTGCGGGTCGAAAATGAAATGTTGCTCATCGTGTTCGTTGAGGATCTGGAAGTTATCGTTTTCCGGCACGTCGATGGCGCTGCGCAAAGCGGCGTAGATCAACTGCCCGATACGTTTGGCGTAAGTGGGATCCTGCTGTTTTTTGATGTCGACGCGAACCAGTGGCATGGGCAGACTCCAGAAAGGATACAGGTGTATTCAAAATACATGACGATAGACCTTTATCAAGGTCGGTTCGTCGTCTGGGGGTGAAATGCAGTGGTGATACTGCGAATCAACTTGTAGGGGCCAAGCTTGCTCGCGATGGCGCAATCACATTCAACATTGATGTCAGTAGTTACATTGCCATCGCGAGCAAGCTCAGCTCCTACAGGGGGGCGTCGACCACTCTCTTCGACTTGGTACCACCGTTCCTCACCTAAGTCTTTGCTTCTGTTCACTAATCCCGGACAATCGCGCCCCTGTTTCGGTCAGAGCGCTGCCTGTCGGGTATTCCGACGCGTTCTGGCCGGGTGGCAAGTGACCGGAATGTGGAGATCCCACCGGATGAATGATCAGGCCAATAGCGTCAACAAACGCTATGTAGAAACGACCCCCGCGACGCTGTCGAGCTGGAATCGCCAAGACACCACCTGGATGCTGGGCCTGTTTGGCACAGCGATTGGTGCAGGCACCCTGTTTTTGCCGATCAACGCAGGTCTGGGCGGCTTCTGGCCGTTGCTGATCCTGGCGCTGCTGGCGTTCCCGATGACGTTCTATGCACACCGTGGCCTGACCCGTTTCGTGCTGTCCGGTCGCGAAGGCGCCGACATCACCGAAGTGGTGGAAGAGCATTTCGGTATCAAGGCCGGCGCGTTGATCACGCTGTTGTACTTCTTCGCCATCTTCCCGATCCTGCTGATTTACAGCGTGGCGCTGACCAACACCGTGGGCAGTTTCCTTGAGCATCAATTGCACATCACGCCGCCACCGCGCGCGGTATTGTCGCTGGTGCTGATCCTCGGCCTGCTGGCGGTGGTGCGCTGCGGCGAGCAGATGATCGTCAAGGCCATGAGCCTGATGGTCTATCCGTTCATTGTCGCGCTGCTGTTTCTGGCGGTGTACCTGGTTCCGCACTGGAACGGCGGTATTCTCGCCACCGC
The DNA here is from genome assembly GCF_004321495.1 of Pseudomonas sp. Sample_10. Classification (NCBI taxonomy): domain Bacteria; kingdom Pseudomonadati; phylum Pseudomonadota; class Gammaproteobacteria; order Pseudomonadales; family Pseudomonadaceae; genus Pseudomonas; species Pseudomonas sp. Sample_10. The sequence goes on along the minus strand of NZ_RCOE01000034.1, from coordinate 116,966 downwards.
CAGCCAGGTGCCTGCGCCATCCGCGCTGTTGCACACCTTGTGGCTGGCGATTCCGGTGATGGTGTTCTCGTTCAACCACTCGCCGATCATCTCGGCGTTCGCCGTCGACCAGAAGCGCCGTTATGGCGAACACGCCGAGGAGCGCAGTTCGCAGATCCTGTCCCGCGCCCATCTGTTGATGGTGGTGATGGTGCTGTTCTTCGTCTTCAGTTGCGTGCTGACGCTGTCGCCAGCGCAACTGGCTGAAGCCAAGGCGCAGAACCTGTCGATCCTGTCGTACCTGGCCAACCACTTCAGCAACCCGACCATCGCCTTCGCGGCGCCGTTGATTGCTTTCGTGGCCATTTCCAAGTCGTTCCTGGGCCATTACATCGGCGCCAGCGAAGGCCTCAAGGGCCTGATCGTCAAGAGTGGCAAGCGGCCGTCTGCCAAGTCCCTGGACCGCATGACCGCGGCGTTCATGCTGGTGGTGTGCTGGATCGTAGCGACGCTCAACCCGAGTATTCTCGGCATGATCGAAACTTTGGGCGGCCCGGTCATCGCGGCGATCCTGTTCCTGATGCCGATGTACGCGATCCGCAAAGTGCCGGCCATGGCGCGTTATCGCGGGCAGGCGTCCAACGTCTTCGTGACGGCGGTGGGCCTGGTGGCGATTACGGCGTTGATCTACTCCCTGACTGCCTGACACATCCTGCGTAGGAGCGAGGCTTGCCCGCGAAGAGCAGTTTTTGATCGTTCCCACGCTCTGCGTGGGAATGCCTCAAGGGACGCTCCGCGTTCCAGCTCTCGAAAGGGACGCGGAGCGTCCTGGGTTGCATTCCCACGCGGAGCGTGGGAACGATCACAGTGAAGCCCGACATTTCTTCAGGCATAAAAAAACGCCGCTCATCTCACGATGGGCGGCGTTTTTCATTGCGTTACACCGTTAGGCTTGAACGACCGGGATGTTGGCGTTCGCAGCCGCTTCACGGAACTCGGCGATCTGGTCGAAGGACAGGTAGCGGTAGACATCGGCCGCCATGCTGTCGATCTTGCCAGCGTATTCCATGTACTCCTCGACGGTCGGCAGGCGACCCAGGATGGAAGCCACGGACGCCAGTTCGGCCGAAGCCAGGTAGACGTTCGCGCCGTCACCCAGACGGTTCGGGAAGTTACGGGTCGAAGTCGACACGACAGTCGAGTTCGGCTCTACACGTGCCTGGTTACCCATGCACAGCGAGCAGCCTGGCATTTCCATGCGTGCGCCGGCCTTGCCGTAGATGCCGTAGTAGCCTTCTTCGGTCAGCTGGTGAGCGTCCATCTTGGTCGGCGGCGACAGCCACAGACGAGTTGGCAGCTGACCCTTGACCTGATCCAGCAGCTTGCCGGCGGCGCGGAAGTGACCGATGTTGGTCATGCACGAACCGATGAACACTTCGTCGATCTTCTCGCCAGCAACGCTGGAGAGCAGACGGGCGTCGTCCGGGTCGTTCGGCGCGCAGAGTACAGGCTCCTTGATGTCGGCCAGGTCGATTTCGATGATTTCGGCGTATTCGGCGTCAGCATCGGCTTCCATCAGCTCAGGGTTGGCGATCCAGGCTTCCATCGCTTGCGCGCGGCGTTCCAGGGTACGCACATCACCGTAGCCTTCGCCGATCATCCAGCGCAGCAGGGTGATGTTGGACTGCAGGTACTCGGTGATCGAATCTTTGGACAGCTTGATGGTGCAACCGGCAGCCGAACGTTCGGCCGAGGCGTCGGACAGTTCGAAAGCCTGTTCGATGCTCAGGTTGTCCAGGCCTTCGATTTCCAGGATGCGGCCGGAGAAGGCGTTTTTCTTGCCCTTCTTCTCGACGGTCAACAGACCTTTCTGGATCGCGAAGTAAGGAATGGCGTGAACCAGGTCACGCAGGGTGACGCCCGGTTGCATCTTGCCTTTGAAGCGCACCAGGATCGATTCCGGCATGTCCAGCGGCATGACGCCAGTGGCAGCGGCGAACGCAACCAGACCGGAACCGGCCGGGAACGAAATGCCCATCGGGAAACGGGTGTGGGAGTCACCACCGGTACCTACGGTGTCCGGCAGCAGCATGCGGTTCAGCCACGAGTGGATGATGCCGTCGCCCGGACGCAGGGAAACACCGCCGCGGGTCATGATGAAGTCAGGCAGGGTGTGGTGGGTGGTCACGTCGATCGGCTTTGGATAAGCCGCGGTGTGGCAGAACGACTGCATTACCAGATCAGCGGAGAAGCCCAGGCACGCCAGGTCTTTCAGTTCATCACGGGTCATCGGACCGGTGGTGTCCTGGGAGCCCACGGTGGTCATCTTCGGTTCGCAGTAGGTGCCAGGACGCACACCGGCTACGCCGCACGCCTTGCCGACCATTTTCTGCGCCAGGGTGAAACCCTTGGTGCTTTCGGCCGGGGCTTCAGGCTTCTTGAACAGGTCGAACGGTGGCAGGCCCAGCTCGGCACGCGCCTTCTCGGTCAGGCCACGGCCGATGATCAGCGGAATACGGCCGCCGGCGCGAACTTCGTCCAACAGCACCGGAGTCTTCATTTCGAAGGTGGTCAGGACTTCGTCGGTGCCGTGCTTGCAGACTTTGCCAGCATGCGGGTACAGGTCGATCACGTCGCCCATGTGCATGTTGGAAACGTCGAATTCGATTGGCAGTGCGCCGGCATCTTCCATGGTGTTGTAGAAGATCGGGGCGATCTTGCTGCCGAAGCAGAAACCACCGGCACGCTTGTTCGGCACGTACGGAACGTCGTCGCCGAAGAACCACAGAACGGAGTTGGTGGCCGATTTACGCGAAGAACCGGTACCGACCACGTCACCGACGTAGGCGATAGGGAAGCCGGCATTGCGCATTTCTTCGATCTGCTTCATTGGGCCGGTGACGCCTTGTGCGTCAGGCACGATGCCGTCGCGAGCCATTTTCAGCATGGCCAGGGCGTGCAGCGGGATGTCCGGGCGGGACCAGGCATCGGGAGCAGGGGAGAGGTCGTCGGTGTTGGTTTCGCCAGTGACCTTGAACACGCGCAGGCTGATCTTGTCGGCCAGGGTCGGGCGGTTCTTGAACCACTCGCCATCAGCCCAGGATTGCAGCACGCCTTGGGCGTGAGCGTTGCCTTTCTTGGCACGTTCAGCAACGTCGTGGAACGCATCGAACATCAGCAGGGTGTGCTTGAGTTCTTCGGCCGCTACTGGTGCCAGTTCGGCGTCGTCCAGCAGGTTGACCAGGGTCACGATGTTGTAGCCGCCCTGCATGGTGCCGAGCAGTTCTACAGCGCGCTTCTTGTCGATCAGGGGGGATTTGGCTTCGCCCTTGGCGATGGCAGACAGGAAACCGGCCTTGACATAGGCGGCTTCGTCCACGCCAGGCGGAACGCGATTGGTGATCAGGTCAACGAGGAATGCTTCTTCGCCAGCCGGGGGATTTTTCAGCAGCTCGACCAGGCCTGCAGTTTGTTCGGCGTTAAGCGGCTGGGGAACGATACCCAGTGCTGCGCGCTCTTCGATATGTTTGCGGTAGGCTTCAAGCACAGTTATTACCCTCATCAGTGGTCCCAAATGGGTGTCCGGGACGCTCATCCCGAAATTGCCGTACTCATGCGCTGCATGGCGTTGTGAGCCACTTAGCCAGAATTACCGACAATTCCTTACAGAAGCTGCTTTCAAAGTTTTACGCCTGCAGAACGGGAGCTGATGAGGGTTGGCGTTGGGCTTTTCCCCGCTGGAAAAACCCCTCGCCAACACCGCTCTGAAGGAACGACTGTGCTCGTGACGCTTTGAAAACAGCTTCTAACGGACATTGGCGCCTAAAAAGGCAGGCTGATTCTACGGCAAAAAAAAATTAAAGGTAAGTCAGGGTTTATTGGACTTTGGTGGTGACGCCCGGCAAAGGTCCGTTGCCCCTGACCCTTCAACTTTGAGGGGTGATGAATATCGGACAAAGGGCTAACATGCCGGCCTGTTTTGCTTTTTCGCGTTTTACCTACCTATGCCCAATCAGACCATCAAGACGCCCTGCGTCGGCCTTTGCTCCACTGTCTACGGTGACCTGGTGTGCCGTGGCTGCAAGCGGTTCCACCATGAAGTGATTCACTGGAACGGTTACAACGAGGAAGAAAAGCGCGCGGTGTGGTTGCGTCTGGAGCAGCTTTTGTCCCAGGTAATGGCTGCCAAGGTGGAGATTTTCGACCCGGCGCTGCTACGAACCCAGCTGGAACAACGCAAGATCCGCTTTGTGCCCCATCAGTCGGAATATTGCTGGGCTTACCAGTTGATCGCGCGGGGCGCACGGGTCATCAACAACCTGGAAGCCTATGGCATGGTGTTGCTGCCGGAGTTCCGCGATTGGAACCTGCCGGAATTGCGCGATGCAATCGACCGGGAGTTTTTCCTGCTGTCCGAGGCGCATTATCAGCGCTATATCGCCCCGGGTTTCCTCAAGGACGCGTTTGGCGGTTGAGAAAGCTTCGCGGGCAAGCCTCGCTCCTACAAGGGCACTCGCGGACCTGTAGGAGCGAGGCTTGCCCGCGAAGACGATCTAACCGACGCGACACCTCTCAATGCTTTGCTGCAATCTCTTCCAGATGATCCTCGACCTCTTGAGGCTTGAGCACCAGCACATCGCTTTCCACCGCATCCAGCACCACTTCCGCGGTATTGCCGATCAGCGTCCCCGATAACCCGGTACGCGCCACCGTGCCAATCACCGTCACGGCCGCCTGCAGCTTGTGCACCATGAACGGAATCAACACATCCGCCGGCCCTTCGGCGATGTGCAGGTGATCGTTGTCGATGTCGAACTCCGCCTGGAACGCCCTGCATTGCTCGCGATAGCGCGCCTCGATGGTTTCGCTGAGCTGCAACGTCGGATCGGACGCCGACAGCATCGGCGAGGGATGGGCGCTGATGACGTGCAGATGCGCTTTGGCCAGGCTGGCGATGTCATAGCCGTAATCGATGATGGTGTTGTGCAGGTGACGGTGTTCGGGGTCGGTGTTGCCGACGTCGACGGCCGCCAGAATCACCTTGTCCTTCCACGAACCTGAAGTCTTCACCAGCAGCACCGGAGTAGGGCAGTGGCGCAGCAATTTCCAGTCTGCGGGGGTCAGCAGTGCCTTTTTCAGTGCGCTGTCAGGGAAATGCTGCTTGATCACCAGGCCACAACCTTCGGCCTGCTGCACATCGACGATGGTTTCGTGCAGGCTCTGATTCCAGGCCTGTTCGGTGGTGACGCTGTAGCCGTCCTCCAGCAATGCGGCCTTGAGCACCCCCAGCATGCCGCTGTGATCATGCTTGGGGTCGCACACCAACAAGTGCAAATGCGCCTGCGTTACCCCGGCAATCAACTTGGCTCGTTTGAGTGCCAGGCTTTCCGAATGTTCGGGCTCGATGACCACCAGAATGCTGCGAATGGCTTGCATGATCGGGATCTCCTGAAAATGAATAAGCATGGCGTTGCTCAACTATAGTTGCTGCCCGGCATTCAGCGACTTGATGCATATCAACGGTCGGTGTCTGGTGGTCTGCCGACAGGCCGGTATAATCGGCGCCCTTCGTTTTGAACCTTTTATCCCGTGGGCCACATGATCCTTCCCGAAATTCACGAGTTCCTTGGCTGTCGCACCCCTGACGGCTGGGTCCAGGCCGCGCTGGCCGATCAGGAAACCTTGCTGATCGACCATAAGAATTGCGAGTTCAAGGCTGCCAGCACCGCGCTGAGCCTGATTGCCAAATATCACTCCCACGTCGATCTGATCAATATGATGTCACGGCTTGCCCGTGAAGAGCTGGTGCATCACGAGCAAGTCATGCGTTTGATGAAAAAGCGCAAGATCGAACTGCGTCAGCTGTCCGCCGGGCGTTACGCGTCGGGCCTGCGCAAAGTAGTGCGCAGTCACGAACCGGTGAAACTGGTCGATACGCTGGTGGTCGGCGCGTTCATCGAAGCCCGCAGTTGCGAGCGTTTCGAGGCATTGGTACCGCATCTGGACGAAGAACTGGGCAAGTTCTATTTCGGCTTGCTCAAAAGCGAAGCCCGGCACTTCCAGGGATATCTGAAACTGGCTTACCAGTACGGGGATGCCAAGGACATTGCCCAGGTGATCGACAGGGTTCGCGCCGCCGAGCAGGCGCTTATCGAGTCGGCGGATGTGGAGTTCCGGTTCCACAGCGGCGTGCCGGTAGCCGCATAATCAAAAGATCGCACCGCTGACACTCAGCCACTCAACCCCAACCGTTCATGCCATTGGGCAATCGACTCTTCGGGATAAACATCAAACTGTTTGTCACCCGGTTCGACCTCTGCCTCGACCCAGGACGCTTTTGAACTGAGCATTAAATGCGTATGCACCGGCGGCACCGGCAGCGGTGTGTCGATGGCTGACGCAAACGGGTGAATCAGTTCCGGCCATTCAGGGCTGAACAGCCACAATCCCGAGCCGCAAACCGAACAAAAATGGCGCTCGGCAGTGCTGCGGTGCGCCCGTTTTTCGCCGTCGCCCTTGAGCAGCGCATGGTAAATCGCGATGTTCTTGCGCCCGCGCACTTTCAGGCTGTTGGCGTCACCGGCGATATTGATCGAATAGCCGCCACCGCCCTGGGTCTTGCGGCAGATCGAACAGTAGCAACGTTGATAAGGGTAAGGGTGGGCGCTGGTCAGGCTGAACGACACCGCACCGCAATGGCAGGAACCTTCGAGTTGCATGGCGACCTCCGGCAGGCCATGGGTTTATCCCTTGAGCCTAGACCGGTACCAGAATCGTAGCGCCTGTCGCGAGCAGTTTCTCTATTTGCCCGCCACCCGCCACAAATACCACGCAGCGACCGTCCGATAAGGGCTCCACGCCAGTCCGATCTCGATCATCTGTTTGCGCGTCGGCTGTACGTCCAGACCTTTGAGTCGGCGATAACCCTCGCGGACCCCGAAATCGTCAGCCGGCAGGATATCCGGTCGATCCAGGCTGTAAATCAGCAGCATTTCAACGGTCCAGCGACCCACGCCGCGCAGGGTGATCAAGCGTTCGATCAACGCTTCATCATCCATGGCCAGCGCCGTGGTGTAATCCGGCACCACGCCATCCAGTGCCGCTTGGGCGATGCCCTGGATGGTCGCGATCTTGCTGGCGGAAAAACCGCAACTGCGCATTCGCTCGAAATCTGTGAGAAGCAACTGCTCAGGGCGAGGAAATGCCTGCCCGGGAAACAACGCCAGCAACCGCCCGACAATCGCATCACCGGCCCTGGCGTGCAGTTGCTGGTAGGCAATCGCCCGCACCAGCGATTCGTAGGGATCACGGGCGGCGTGGGGTTGATGCCGGCACGGGCCGACGGCGGCGACATGGCGCCGCCAGTCGTCGTCGATGGACGCGAGGAACTGCGTGGCGGGCATATAGGGGTCGGGCATCAATCATCCTTGCGTACTGACGAACACGGCTTGCGATCAGAAAGCCAATTGCCGGGTGATCTGGTCGGCGGCGCTTTCGAGTCTGAGCAAAAACGCCTTGCGCGGTTGTCCGCCACCATAGCCGGTCAATGAGCCGTCCGCCCCGATCACCCGATGACAAGGCACCACAATCGAAAGACGGTTCTGTCCATTGGCCAGGCCGACCGCACGACTGGCGCCGGGCTTGCCCAGCCTGGCCGCGATGGCGCCGTAAGTGGTGGTCTTGCCGTAGGGAATGAGTGCCAGCTCAGCCCAGACCTGCCGACTGAACTCGCTCCCGGGCAGGTGCAGCGCAACGTTGAATTGCGTCAGTTGGCCAGCGAAGTACTGCGCCAGTTCCTGTTCGATCTGCTGCAAATGCCCATTGTGCCCAGGCGCCACGGCGTAGCCATAACGGCGCTGCAATTGCTCGACTTCCCGGGTCAGCGCCGGACGGTCGAGAAACTCCAGCAATACTAGGCCACGACGTTCGGCCATGGCGATCATCGGCCCCAGCGGGGTCGTCAGGCGCGTGAACAACAAGGGCTCGCTGTTGGCGGCGCGTCCCGGGGTGATGTGAAACGACTTTTGAAAGGCATCGCGAAAGCCGCTCAGTGATTCGTAGCCGGAGTCGAACGCGGCGCTGTCGATGGAATCGCCCTGTTTGATTCCACCCAATGCCATGCCCAGGCGCCGGGTGCGCAACCAGGAGTGGAAGGTCATGCCGAAGTGCTGTTTGAACCAGCGACGCAGCTTCAGCGGCTCGATCCCTTCGGCCAGCAGTTGGGCGTCGGTCCAGCGCTGCTCGGGGTCGGCGTCCACCGACTTGAGCAGGTTCTGCACCCAGTCCGGCGCTATGGCGGCAGCGTCCAGTGGCTTGCACCGCAGGCAGGCGCGGTAGCCCGCCGACAAGCATTCATCGGCGTGGGCGAAAAACTCGACGTTTTCCGGTTTAGGTTTGCGCGCCGTGCAACTGGGGCGACAGAAAATCCCGGTTGTCTTGACCGCAGTAAAGAACACCCCCTCGTAGGCGGTGTCGCGTTCGAGCATGGCGCGGACCATCTCGGCATGGGGCGGAAGTAGCGTGCTTTGTAGGTTCATGAGCCCAGCATAGTGCGCGACATCGACAGCCTCCACCGCAAAATCGACAGAGAATTGCGCGCACACCCGTTCCTCAGGTGCGGCGTGCCAGCAGTAAAACTGAGGCCGCCGCCGACAACAGACCGGCGCAGCAGCGATTGAACATCCGTTTGCCCGACGGTTTGGCAAACCAGCGACGCATGTGCAGACCCATGTAGGCATAGGCCGCGATAGCAACCCATTCGAGCATCAGGAACAACGCGCCCAGCACGGCAAATTGCGGCGTGATGGCGCGGGTCGAATCGACAAACTGCGGCAGGAATGCCGTGAAGATCAGGATCGCTTTGGGGTTGCCCGCCGCCACCAGGAATTCCTGCCGTGCCAGTGCCAGCATGCCGACCGGCGCACCGGTTACCAGGCTTTCTGCCCCAGGATCTGCTCGCCACAGCTGCCAGGCGAGATAGAACAGATACGCTGCGCCGAGAATCTTGATCCCGTAGAACAACAGCTCGGAGGTTTGCAACACCACCGCCAGGCCCGCCGAGGCGAGGGCAATCATTGCGGCGAATGCCAGCAAGCGCCCGATCCCGGCCAGGCAAGCGGTGCGGTAGCCATAACGGGTCGAATTGCTGACCGACAGCAAGTTGTTCGGGCCGGGCGCCATGTTCAGGGCGAAGCAGGCCGGGAGAAAGAGGCTAAGGGTGGCGAGGTCCATGGGGCAGGTTCCAGTTGCGAGAGCGGTATTTTTATCACAGCTGCCGCAACCTCGGACCCGTACAGTCACCGGCAAATTGGCCGAACATCATCGGGCGAATTTCTTGGCCCCGGCGACACACAGGATCACCGCGACCGTTACCCCAAGCATGCCGATGCTGACGTGTTCATGCAGCAGGGTTGCCGCCAGCGCCAGGCCAAAGAACGGCTGCAGCAGTTGCAGTTGACCGACAGCGGCAATCCCGCCCTGGGCGAGGCCGCGATACCAGAAAACGAAGCCAATCAGCATGCTGAACAGCGACACGTAAGCCAGGCTGAACCAGGCCGGTGTGCTGATGCCGTTGAACGACGCCGGCATCCGCCACCAGGCCAGTGCCGCCATGACCGGCAGTGCGAGCACCAGCGCCCAGGAAATCACCTGCCAACCACCCAGCGTGCGGGACAGCTTGGCGCCTTCGGCATACCCAAGGCCACAGGCGAGGATCGCCAACAACATCAGGATGTCGCCTTGAGGTGAAGCGCTCAGGCCTTGTGACGCGGCAAAACCAACCACCAGCAGACTGCCGAGCACCGAGAACAACCAGAACACTGGCCGTGGCCGTTCGCCACCGCGCAACACGCCGAACACCGCGGTGGCGAGAGGCAGCAGGCCGACAAACACAATGGAATGTGCCGATGTCACGTATTGCAGTGCCAGCGCGGTCAACAGCGGAAAACCCACCACGACGCCCAGAGCCACGATGATCAGCGGCACCAGCTGATGGCGCGCGGGGCGTTGTTCCTTGAACAACAGCAGCAGGCACAGCGCCAGAAGTGCGGCGAGGGTGGCGCGGGCCACGGTGAGGAACACCGGATCGAATTCCAGCACCGCCACCCGCGTTGCCGGCAGTGAGCCGCTGAAAATCACCACGCCGATCAGGCCATTGATCCAGCCGCTGGCATTGCTGTCCAGCGTGCGGTTATGCAGGTTCGAAGTCCTTTCCATGTTCGCTCTCACTCATTGTTTGATTGCACGAAAGTCATGGTAGGGTTGGCAATCGATACAATCAAAAAATTGTCATGGATACATCGCCTCATGCCGAAATCCCGCTATAAAAGCCTGGTTGACAGCTTTGCCGCCGACATTCGCGCGGGGCGTTTGCCGCCGGGTACACGGCTGCCGACCCACCGCCAACTCGCCACCGAGCATGGCCTGGCGCTGGTCACCGCCAGCCGGGTGTATGCCGAGCTTGAAGGCATGGGGCTGGTCAGTGGTGAAACCGGGCGCGGGACCTTTGTCCGGGAGACATCGCTGCCGCCTGGCCAGGGCATTTCGCAATCCGTGGTAGCGGCGGGGATGATCGACCTGAACTTCAACTATCCATCGCTGCCGGGCCAGGCCGACCTGTTGCGCCAGGCATTGCGTCAACTGGCATTGTCCGGGGACCTGGAGTCGTTGTTGCGTTATCAGCCCCACGCCGGGCGCTTGCACGAGCGGGCCTCGGTTGCACGCCACCTGGGTGAGCGCGGAGTGAACGTACCGGCCGAACAGGTACTGATCGTCAGTGGTGCCCAGCATGGATTGGCCGTGGTGATGATGACGTTGCTCAAACCCGGCGACGTGATTGCCGCTGATGCGTTGACCTATCCCGGGTTCAAGACCTTGGCCGAAACACTGCACCTGGAGGTTTTGCCCATTCCTGTCACGGACAAGGGACCGGATCTGTCAGCCCTGGACAAACTGTGCCGCAGTCGTCCGGTGCGGGCGGTGTACTCGATGCCAACCTTGCACAATCCGCTGGGTTGGGTGATGGACGCCGAGCAGCGTGAGCGACTTGTAGCGATTGCGCGTCAGCATGACCTGATGATCATCGAGGACGCGGCCTACGCATTTCTCGCCGAGAACCCGCCACCACCGCTGGCTGAAATGGCGCCGGAAAGAACCGCGTACGTTAGCGGTTTATCGAAGAACATTGCCACCGGATTGCGCGTCGGTTTTATCGCAGCCCCCACTCACTGGATCGCGGGATTTGAACGCACCGTGATGGCGACGACCTGGAACACGCCGGGGGTGGTGACGGCTATCGCCACGGCCTGGCTGGATGACGGCACGGTGTACCAACTGGAAGCACAAAAACGTGCGGATGCGCAGGCCCGGCAGGCCATTGCCCGCGAGGTGCTGGCGGGCCTGAGCATGGTCAGCCATCCGTCTTCGTATTTCGTCTGGCTGCCGTTGTCCGAAGACGCCCGGGCCGACCGGATCGCCATGGCGCTGATGCGCGAACAAGTGTCGGTGTCGCCTGCCGAGCCCTTCGCAATCACCCCGCATGTACCTCACGCCATTCGCCTGGCGCTGGGTTCGGTAGACATGGATTCCCTGCGTCAGGCATTGATCAAAGTGAAGAGGGTGGTTGGCTACTTCGCCTGACGGTTGATCTGAGGGTAGTTTTGTTCAATACGCGCACCACCGGGCGCTTTACCGTGGCGCCTGGTTCATTTGACTGAAAGTAGGTGTGCGATGAGTTTGATCATGTCCATGGCGGCATTTGCGTTGGCCGCTTCGATCACCCCGGGGCCGGTGAATATCGTGGCCTTGAGTTCCGGGGCGCGCTTCGGTTTCAAGGCCAGCCAACGGCACGTGGCCGGGGCGACCCTGGGATTCGTATTGCTGTTGGTGTTGATGGGGTTGGGCTTGCACCAGTTGCTGCAGCTTTGGCCCGCCATGACCCAAGTGGTGCAGTGGGCCGGCGTGGCATTCCTGTTGTACATGGCTTTCAAACTGGCGGCCGACGATGGGCAGCTGGAGGCGAATGATTCAGGTCGCGCGCCGTCGATGCTCTACGGCGCGGTCATGCAATGGCTCAACCCGAAGGCCTGGCTGGCCTGCGTGGCGGGCATGGGCGCGTTCGTTGCCGATGGCGAGGCGCGGTTGGTGTGGCAATTCGCGGCAATCTATCTGGTGATCTGCTATTTGTCGGTCGGCTGCTGGGCTTATGCCGGGACATTCTTGCGCGGCTATCTGAACAATCCGGCAAACATGCGCTGGTTCAACCGGAGCATGGCGTTGCTGCTGGCGGTGAGTGCGGTGTACCTGCTACTCCCTTGATCAACCGCGATACTGACCTGGCGTCGCTGCCAGATGCTGCTTGAACGCCCGCTGAAAATGCGCCTGATCGGCAAAACCGGCTTCCAGCGCTACCTCGGCGATCAGCTTGCCGTTACGCAACTGATCGCGGGCGAACTGGATGCGCCGGTTGACCAGGAAAGCATGGGGCGTCATGCCATAGTGCTGCCTGAACGCGCGGATCAGGTAGGACGGTGACAGCTGCGCCGCTGCGCAAATGTCTTCGAGCTTGAGCATTTGCGTGCAATGTTCGCGGATGAATTCGGCGGCGCGTTCCAGTTTGAAATTCGGTTCGCGCAATGGCTGATCGACGGGATTGAGTCGCTGTTGCACATCGCTGAAAAACTCCACCGCAGCACTGTGCTTGCGCAGCACGTCCTGTTGCTGATCGACCAGCACCTCATAAAAGCCCAGCAGACCCGCAAACAGATCGGCGTCAGCGGTATGGGTGATCGCAAAGCGGCGAAACGCCAGGTCATCGCTGAACCCCAACTGATGCTGCAAGTCGGTCAGCCATGCAGTCTCGACATACAGCATCAAGTACGACCAGGGCTCGTCATCGATCGGATTGCAGGCATGCACATCGCCTGGGTTCATCAACACCACGGTACCGGCGTTGACCTCGAGCTGCGAGTGCTCGTGGACATAGGTGCTGCGCCCGGCAGTGATCGCACCGATGGAAAAGTGCTCGTGGGAATGCCGGGTGTAGCAAACCTCGCGTCCGTCGGCGATGGCGCGTGCTTCGATGAAGGGCAGGGCGTCATCACGCCAGAAGCGCGGGGCCTTGTCGGTATCCTTGGGCTTTGAGAGCTTCATGGTCAATCCTTGGCAGGTTCGCCTCGGAGTGTATTAGCTCTCACCGTCAAAGGCTCGTTTCAGCGTGGCGATATCGAGCTTTTTCATCTGCATCATCGCGGCCATGGCGCGTTGGGATTTGTTCGTGTCCGGGTCTTTGAGCATCTCCATCATCGCCACGGGCACGATCTGCCACGACACACCGTACTTGTCTTTGAGCCAACCGCATTGCTGGGCCTCGACCGGTCCACCCGCAGACAGCCGCCCCCAGAAATGGTCGACCTCTTCCTGGGTCTGGCAGTTGACTTGAAAAGAGATCGCCTCGTTGAACTTGAACTCAGGGCCACCGTTGAGTCCGGTGAACGTCTGTCCGTCGAGTTCGAAGCTGACCGTCAGCACGGAGCCTTCGGGGTGACCATGGATTTCTTGTCCGGCCTTGCCGTAGTGCGTGATGGCGGTGATTTTTGAGTGATCGAAGATCGCGCAATAGAACTTCGCAGCCTCTTCAGCCTGGCCGTCGAACCACAGGCACGGCGTGAGTTTTTGTACGTGGAGCATGGCGGGTCTCCTTGGCAGGTTTTTGCATGCTGGACTTTCAGCGTAGCCAGCCGCGGCCTCTAGGGTGGTGCCGTAGATCGACAAGTGTGCAAGCAGATGTTGTTGGATTGAAGTCAATATGACTATTCAATGAGTCGTAAAGACTATTATAGGGCTGAGTCGTTTTGACTCGGATTTGTTAACTGATTGATTATTAACGGCTGAATTTCTGGCACGGGACTTGATACCTCTCCAGTACAACTGAACTGCTACAGGAGTACGGAAAATGTTCCATTTCTTCAGCAATCCTCAGAATGTTCTGCAGCTTTCCAGTCGCGTGCTCGTGACTGGCCTGGCGATGCTAATGGCAGGCATCTACGGCGCTTACCTCTATGAAGGCCATCTGTCGATCCTGGCGCTGGTGTCGCTGCACGCGATGACCATCGTTGGGCCGACGCTGCTGAAAATCGGCTATGTCATGCGCCTGCTGTCCCAGCACCAGTTGTACAGGCCTTTCTCGAAGGTGATGGTTTGATGCGCAAACTGGCGGCTGCGCCGATTTTCAGTCTCGGGTTTCGTCCATTCTTTCTGGCGGGCGCGGCGTTCGCTGCGTTGGCGGTGGCGATCTGGGCCTTGTGGTTGTACGGTCGATTGCCTGGCGCGCAACCGGTGGGCGGCATGCTTGCCTGGCATCGGCATGAAATGCCGTTCGGGTTCGCCGTGGCGATCATCGCCGGCTTCTTGCTGACAGCCGTACCGAACTGGACAGGTCGGCCGGGGCTCAACGGGTGGCCATTGATCGCACTGATGCTGGTGTGGCTGCTGGCGCGTCTTGCCTGGGTCCTGCCGGTGTCGCCTGCTGTGTTGCTGTTGTCGCAGCTTCCGTTTTTGCCCCTGTTGGCCTGGGTGCTGGGCCGTGATCTGGTGGCTGCCGGCAAGCGCGACAATTATCCGGTTTTGTTGATGGTGACGTTGCTGGCCGGGTGTCAGGCCATGACGCTTTGGGGCCTCTGGATCGAAGAGCTCGATCTGCAGCGGCGTGGAGTGCTGGCGGCGTTGTGGCTGATCGGTTCGTTGATGAGTGTGATTGGCGGTCGAGTCATCCCGTTCTTCATTCAGCGTGGATTGAATCGGCCGGCTTTACCGGCAGCCAATCCATGGCCGACCCGGGTCTTGTTGGTGAGTGGTTTGCTGGTCACGCTGACATTCCTGGTGGGTTTGCAGGACGTGCCCAGGCTGTGGCTGGCGGCGGTGTTTGCGCTGATGGGGTTATTGCATTCGTTTCGTCTGTGGCGCTGGCATGATCGAGGCCTGTGGCGGGTACCGCTGTTGTGGTCGTTGTATCTGTCTTACGTCTGGTTGGTGGTAGCGGTTTTTGCCATGGTGCTGTGGCACCTCGGGTTGATGGCGCAACAGAGTCTGGCCACTCATTCGCTGGCGGTCGGTGGTGCGGGTGGGTTGATTTTGGCAATGATTGCCCGGGTCAGTCTGGGGCATACCGGGCGCGCGTTGCAGCCTTCCAGGGTTGTGGTGATGGGGTTTGTGCTGATTCTGCTAGCGGGTTTGTCGCGGGTAGTGCTGGTGCCGTTTTCCGGGTTGGGAGTCGGGCTTTCGGCGTTGTTGTGGTGTTTGGCGTTTGCGGTGTTTTTATTGCGCTATACCGGGGTTTTGGTCGGGCCAAGGGTTTAGAGCTTGCGAAAATTGAGTAGGTTGACCCACCGCGTGCTCGCGAAAAACGTCCGGCCAACGCGATCATTCAGACAGTGCGCGTCATCGTTAACGTCCATCGCGGGCAAGCCCGCTCCCACAGGGACCTCTAGCGCCTCAGTCCCGTGTATGACCGGGATCACTGTGGGAGCTGGCTTGCCAGCGATGGCGGCCTGACAGGCACCACAAAACCCACCATTAGTGACCGGTGGTCGATACACCCCGGCCATCAAGTCATTTTGCGCTTAGCTGTAGGGATAACCCGAGGCGGCGCACAGGGATCAGATCACCGCAGCGACGCCCCTTCAGAACACCGTGAGTCTGAGGACCTTCGCAAATGCTGACCCTGAATATCAATGGCAAGGACCAGGAACTGGATGTCCCCGCGGATATGCCGCTGCTCTGGGTCTTGCGTGATGTTGCCCACCTGACCGGAACCAAGTTCGGCTGCGGCATGGCCCAGTGCGGTGCCTGCACCGTGCACGTCGACGGCACGCCGCTGCGTTCCTGCATCACGCCGGCCACCGCAGTGGCTCACGGGCAAAAAATCCTCACGATCGAAGGGCTCTCCCTCGACGGTTCGCACCCGGTGCAACAAGCCTGGGCCGAACTCGATGTGGTGCAGTGCGGTTACTGCCAGTCAGGGCAGATCATGTCGGCCGCGGCGTTGTTGGCGAAGATCCCGAAGCCGACCGATAGCGACATTGATCAGGCGCTGTCGGGCAATATCTGCCGCTGCGGCACTTACCCGCGGATCCGCGCCGCAGTCAAACGCGCTGCCGAGTTGGGGTGAGGTGACCATGGACAGTTTCAATCCGCTGTCGCGTCGCGGTTTCCTCAAGGGCACTGCCGTGCTGGGTGGGGGGCTGGTGGTGGCGTTCGTCATCCCCGGCGCCCACCGTTTTGCCGGGGCGGCGGAGAATCAGGGCAATGTGTTCGCGCCCAATGCATTCCTGCGGATCGGCAATGACAACAGCGTTACTGTACTGCTCGGCCATTCGGAAATGGGTCAGGGCATCTGGACCGGCCTGACCATGTTGATCGCCGAAGAGCTGGATGCCGACTGGTCGAAAATCAAGGTCGAGCATTCGCCAGCCTCGGCTGCCGATTACGGCATGGCCGGGTTCGGCGGGATGCAGATCACCGGCGGTTCCACCTCGACCTGGATGGAATTCGATCGGTATCGTCAGGCCGGCGCGGCGGCGCGGTTGATGCTGATCGATGCCGCGGCCAAGCGTTTCAATGTGCCGCCTTCGCAGATTCGTACCGAATCCGGCGTGGTCATTGCCGGCGACCAGCGCGCCACGTACGGCGAGTTGGCGGATGATGCTGGCAAGTTGCCTGTGCCGGACCCGGCGTCGATCAAGCTCAAGGAAGCCAAGGACTGGAAGCTGATTGGCAAACCCACCAAACGCCTGGACACCCCGGAAAAAATCACCGGTCGGGCGAAGTTCGGCATGGACGTGCAGTTCGACGGTTTGCTGACTGCCATGGTCGCCCGATCGCCGGTGTTCGGTGGCAAAGTCAAATCCTTCGAAGGTGCCGAGGCGTTGGCGATACCAGGCGTGCACAAAGTGGTGCAGGTGCCGACGGGCGTGGCGGTGATTGCTGATCATTACTGGGCGGCGAAGCTCGGTCGTGATGCCCTGCACGTCGATTGGGACCTGGGGCCGAATGCCGGGCTCGACAGTCAGAAGCTGCTGGAAAACTTTCGCAAACTCGCCGCCACCCCAGGCTTGCCCGCCAGCAAGGCAGGGGATGCCCAGGCTGCGTTGGCCAAGGCTGCAAAGAAGCTTGAGGTCGAGTACAGCGTGCCTTACCTGGCCCACGCGCCGATGGAACCGCTCAACTGCACCGTAAAGATCACCCAGGATAAATGCGAGATCTGGACGGGCACGCAATTCCAGACTCTGGACCAGATGATCGCCGGGAAAATCACCGGTCTTAAACCCGAGCAAGTCGAAATCCACACCGAATTCCTTGGAGGCGGTTTCGGCCGACGGGCCAACCCGACCTCGGATTTTGTCGCCGAAGCGGTGCACGTGGCGAAAGCGGCCGGTGGACCGGTCAAAACCGTGTGGGCGCGGGAGGACGATATCCGTGGCGGTTATTACCGCTCGGCGTTCCTGCACCAGGCGCAGGTTGGCCTGGGTGCGGATGGGCTGCCGGTGGCGTGGAAGCACGTATTGGTCGGGCAGTCGATCATGGCCGGCACTTCGCTCGAAGCGAGCATGGTCAAGGATGGCATCGACAAAACCTCGGTCGAAGGCGTGGCGGACAGTCCTTACCTCGCGGGAATGGCCGATCATCAGGTGGATCTTCATTCGCCGCAAACCGGCATCAGCGTGTTGTGGTTGCGTTCGGTGGGGCACACGCATACGGCTTTCGTCATGGAATCATTGATCGATGAATTGGCCGATGCGGCGGGCAAGGACCCGGTGGAATATCGACGGACACTGCTCAAGGAGCACCCGCGTCATCTGGGTGTCTTGAACCTGGCCGTAGAAAAGGCCAACTGGAAAGCGCCACTGCCGGACGGTCATGCCCTGGGCGTGGCGGTGCATGAATCCTTCGGCAGTTACGTGGCGCAGGTCGCCGAGGTGTCCCAGGACAACCTGGCAATCCGCGTGCATCGCGTGGTATGCGCAGTGGATTGCGGGATCGCGGTCAACCCGCAAAGTATCGCCGCGCAGATGGAGTCAGGCATTGCCTTTGGCCTGGGTTTCACCCTGCACAGTCATCTGACGTTCAACAAGGGTCAGGTGGTGCAGTCCAATTTCCATGATTATCAAGTGCTGCGGCTCAACGAGATGCCGATAGTGGAAGTGCACATCGTGCCCAGCAGCGACAAGCCTGGAGGGATCGGCGAAGTCGGCGTACCGCCTACCGCACCGGCAGTGGCCAATGCGGTTTTTGCCTTGACCGGGCAACGCCTGCGGGAATTGCCGCTGCAATTGTCGGGGGTGTGAGATGAAACGACACCATTGGTTGCTCGGCTCGGTGTTGTTGCTGGGTCTTTTTGTTTATGCGACGGAGCTATTTGCCGAGGACAAGGCGGCATTGAAGGCCTTCGACACCGTGCAACAAGTCTTCCAGAGCCCACGTTGCCAGAACTGCCACATTCCCGGCGATGCGCCGTTGCAATTCGATGCCGGAACACCCCACGCGATGAATGTGGTGCGAGGCCTGGACGGCAAGGGGGCGGCCGGGTTGCCTTGCGCCAGCTGCCATGCCGAAGCCAATCCCCCGGCGAGTTACGGTCCCAACGCACCACCGGGAGCGCCGCACTGGAGTCTGCCGCCAGCGGCGCACAAGATGGCCTGGATCGGCCTGCCACCTGACAAGCTGTGCGCCATGATCAAAGACCGCGGGAGCAATGGCGACCGTGATTTCGCCGCGCTGCTCAAACATGTCAGCGAAGACAAGTTGGTGCTATGGGGCTGGAATCCTGGCGGCAATCGCGCCCCGGTGCCGGTAGCGCACGATGTTTTCGTCGCGCAATTCAAGCTCTGGACGGAGGCCGGTGGACCGTGCCCGGTGACGGGTAGCTGACCAACGGCTGGTAAACAGGGAGTCAAACCCGATATCCAGGGCTCTAAAGAACATACCCGCCAATGGAGTATGTGATGCTGATTTCAGGCAAGCCACACAAGAAAAGCGTCTGCGCAGACCCTCTGCGCACGCCCGCACAGGAGCGCGAAATGTTGCGCGACCTGGCCCGCAAGGCTGAACAGGAACTGACGGGCGTGCAGATGGCTAGCATGGATGAGCTGACGCTGTTGTCTAATCGCCATGGCTTTCTGGCCTTGGCCCAAATGGGGCTGGATGCCTGCGCTCAACTGGAACGGCCAGCGACGCTGCTGTTCTTCAACCTCGATGATTTCAAGCGTATCAACTACCTGTTCGGGCATGCCGAGGGCGACGATGCCCTGAAAACCTTTGCCGATGTGCTGCGCATCGGCTTCAGGGAAAGCGATGTGATCGGCCGACTGGAAGGCGCAACCTTTGTCGCGTTGTTGACCGGTTCCGGCAGCGTGGATCTCGCGGCGATCAAGGCGCGGCTTGAGGAAATGCTCGATGAGCGTAACGCCACGGTGCATCGTGGCTATGACATCAGGTTCAGCATCGGGCAGATCGAATTCGACCCCACCGTGCATGGCTCGGTGGAAGAGCTTTTGGCTGAGGCGCAAGCAGTGTTGGGCCGCTAGTTTTGTACTGAATTGGCTGGCCTCATCGCGAGCAGGCTCGCTCCCACAGTTTGATCAGCGGTGTTCACAAATCCCCTGTGGGAGCGAGCCTGCTCGCGATGAGACCTTTACAGTCAGCGCTTATTTGGCAAATAACTGCCCGATATCCTTGAACGCCTTGAATTCCAGCGCATTCCCGCATGGATCGAACAAAAACATCGTCGCCTGCTCACCCACCAACCCTTGAAAGCGAATCCCCGGCTCAATCACGAATCGCGTACCCAGGGACTGCAAACGCTCAGCCAGCGCCTCCCATTCCGCCATCCCCAGCACCACACCGAAATGCGGCACCGGTACGTCATGCCCGTCAACGGCATTGGTATGTGCGGCTTCTTGTGAGGCATTTTTCGGTGCCAGGTGTATCACCAGTTGGTGGCCGAAAAAGTTGAAATCGACCCAATGATCGCTTGAGCGACCTTCTTTCAGGCCAAATACCGCACCATAAAAGTGCCGCGCGGCGGCCAAGTCGTAAACGGGAATGGCCAAGTGAAAGGGGGATAGTTGCATCGGGCTAGTCTCGGTCATGGGAAGTTGAGTTGAGTTTAGCCATGTGTATATCGATTTAAAGACGATAGTTGTTGTGACGAGCTCTTCAGGCAAGGCGCGTTATCGTTGACGTCCATCGCGAGCAGGCTCGCTCCTACAGGGGGTTGCGTTGTTTCCTGAACATCACAGCCAATAAAAAACCCGCCGAAACAGGCGGGTTTTTTTGGCGCTAAGCGAAGATCACTCTTCGATGTTGCCCATCGCGGTGGTGTTGAAGCCGCCGTCGACGTACATGATTTCACCGCTGATGCCCGACGCCAGGTCGGAGCACAGGAAGGCGCCGGCGTTGCCGACTTCTTCGATGGTGACGTTGCGACGCAGCGGGGTTTGCGCTTCGTTGGCAGCCAGCATCTTGCGGAAGTTCTTGATGCCGGAAGCGGCGAGGGTGCGGATCGGGCCAGCCGATACGCAGTTGACGCGGGTGCCGTCCGGGCCCAGGGAACCGGCCAGGTAACGCACACCGGCTTCCAGGGAAGCCTTGGCCATGCCCATCACGTTGTAGTTCGGCATGGTGCGCTCGGCACCCAGGTACGACAGGGTCAACAGGCTGCCGTTGCGGCCTTTCATCATTTCGCGACCGGCCTTGGCCAGGGCCACGAAGCTGTAGGCGCTGATGTCGTGAGCGATGCGGAAACCTTCACGGGTGGTGGCTTCGGTGAAGTCGCCGTCCAGTTGGTCGCCCGGGGCGAAGCCGACGGAGTGCACGATGCAGTCCAGGCCGTCCCACTTCTTGCTCAGCTCTTCGAAGACCTTGGCGATTTCGGCATCGCTGGCCACGTCGCACGGGAAGCACAGCTCCGGGCTCGAACCCCAGCCTTGTGCGAACTCTTCGACACGACCCTTGAGTTTGTCGTTCTGATAAGTGAAGGCAAGCTCAGCGCCCTCGCGATGCATGGCGGCAGCGATGCCGGATGCGATGGACAGCTTGCTGGCGACACCGACGATCAGTACGCGCTTACCGGCGAGAAAACCCATGTGTTGCTCCTCTTTTCAGGTTTATTGCGCAGTGGCTGGTGCCAGAAAAGCGGCTTCCAGCAACTGCTGTGTATACGGATGTTGGGGGGCGGCAAAGATACTTTGCGCGTCTCCCTGTTCGACCACTTGGCCATGCTTGACCACCATCAGTTGGTGGCTCAGCGCTTTGACGACAGCCAGGTCATGGCTGATAAACAGATACGTCAGGTTGTACTTGCTTTGCAGTGAGCGCAAAAGCTCCACCACTTGGCGCTGTACGGTGCGGTCGAGGGCCGAAGTCGGCTCGTCCAGCAAAATCAACGCCGGTTTTAGCACCAATGCCCGGGCAATGGCGATTCTCTGCCGTTGCCCACCGGAAAATTCGTGGGGGTAGCGGTTCCGGGTTTCCGGATCCAGGCCTACCTCCTTGAGTGCCGCAATAATCGCTTGTTCCTGTTCGGCTTCGGTGCCGATCTTGTGGATCCGCAAGCCTTCGCCAACGATCTGGCTCACGCACATCCGTGGGCTCAGGCTGCCAAACGGGTCCTGGAACACCACCTGCATCTCTCGACGCAGCGGCCTGACTTGTTGCTGCGTCAGGCAGTCTAGCTGTTTGCCTTCAAAACGGATCGCGCCTGTACTGCCGATCAACCGCAAAATCGCCAGCCCCAACGTCGACTTGCCGGACCCGCTTTCCCCCACAATCCCCAGGGTCTGGCCCTGGGGCAGGCTGAAATTGATCCCGTCCACCGCTTTTACGTAATCCACCGTGCGCTTGAGCAGGCCTTTCTTGATCGGGAACCAGACCTTCAAGTCCTCGATCGTGAGCATCGGCGGGCCTATTTCATTGGTTGCCGGCGTCCCGCTAGGCTCCGCTGCCAGCAAAATCCGAGTGTACGGATGCTGCGGCGCGCGGAACAACTCTTCGCACGATGCCTGTTCGACGATGCAACCGCGCTGCATGACACATACGCGATGCGCAATTCTTCGCACAAGGTTCAAATCGTGACTGATCAGTAACAACGCCATGCCCAGACGGGCCTGCAATTCCTTGAGCAACTCGAGGATTTTCAGCTGAACGGTCACGTCCAGCGCGGTAGTCGGTTCGTCGGCGATCAGTAGCTCCGGCTCGTTGGCCAGCGCCATGGCGATCATCACTCGCTGGCGTTGGCCACCGGACAACTCATGGGGCAGGGCTTTGAGGCGCTTGTGCGGCTCGGGAATGCCAACCATCTCCAGCAACTCCAGGGTACGCCGGGTCGCGATCTTGCCGGTCAGGCCCTTGTGGATGCCCAGCACCTCGTTGATCTGCTTCTCGATCGAGTGCAGCGGGTTGAGCGAGGTCATCGGCTCCTGGAAGATCATTGCGATCCGGTTGCCGCGGATGTGGCGAATGGTTTTTTCCTTCAGGTCCAGCAAGTTCTGGCCGGCATACTCGATGGTGCCGGACGGATGCCGGGCGAGCGGGTAGGGCAGCAGGCGCAGGATCGAGTGCGCAGTCACTGACTTGCCGGAGCCGCTTTCACCGACCAAAGCCAGGGTTTCGCCACGCTTGATGTCGAAACTGACGCCTTCAACCACACGCTGACTGTTGTCACCGACAACGAATTCGACGGCGAGGTCGCGCACTTCGATCAGATTGTCCTGATTCATTTCACTTCCTCGGGTCGAAGGCATCGCGAGCGGACTCGCCGATAAACACCAGCAAACTCAACATCAACGCCAGCACCGCAAACGCGCTCATGCCCAGCCACGGCGCCTGCAGGTTGGATTTCCCCTGGGCCACCAGCTCGCCCAGCGACGGACTGCCGGCCGGCAAGCCGAACCCGAGGAAATCCAGGGCGGTCAGCGTACCGATGGCGCCGGTCAGGATGAACGGCATGAAGGTCATGGTCGAAACCATGGCATTGGGCAGGATATGGCGAAACATGATCGCGCCATTCTGCATGCCCAGCGCCCGCGCCGCACGCACGTATTCCAGGTTACGCCCACGCAGGAACTCGGCGCGCACCACGTCCACCAGGCTCATCCAGGAAAACAGCAGCATGATCCCCAGCAGCCACCAGAAGTTGGGCTGGACGAAACTGGCGAGGATGATCAGCAGATACAGCACCGGCAACCCGGACCAGATCTCCAGGAACCGCTGTCCGGCCAGATCGACCCAGCCGCCGTAAAACCCCTGCAACGCCCCGGCGACCACGCCGATGATCGAACTTAGCAGTGTCAGTGTCAGGGCGAACAGCACCGAGACGCGGAACCCGTAGATCACTCGTGCCAGTACATCGCGGCCCTGGTCGTCGGTGCCCAGCAGGTTGTCCGCCGAGGGTGGTGCCGGTGCCGGGACTTTCAGGTCGTAGTTGATGCTTTGGTAGCTGAACGGGATCGGCGCCCATAACACCCAGGCGTCCTTGGCCTTGAGCAGCTCGCGGATATACGGGCTCTTGTAGTTGGCTTCCAGCGGGAATTCGCCGCCGAAGGTGGTCTCCGGGTACCGCTTGAGCGCCGGGAAGTACCAACCGTTGTCGTAATGCACCACCAGCGGCTTGTCGTTGGCGATCAGCTCGGCGCCCAGGCTGGCGCCGAACAGGATCAGGAACAGCCACAGCGACCACCATCCGCGCTTGTTGGCCTTGAACAGTTCGAATCGGCGGCGGTTGAGAGGGGACAGGTTCATCTCAATGCTCCCGGCTTTCGAAGTCGATGCGCGGATCGACAAAGGTATAGGTGAGGTCACCGATCAGTTTCACCACCAGCCCCAGCAGGGTGAAGATGAACAGCGTGCCGAACACCACCGGGTAATCGCGGTTGATCGCTGCTTCGAAACTCATCAGGCCGAGGCCGTCGAGGGAGAAGATCACTTCGACCAGCAGCGAGCCAGTGAAGAAAATCCCGATGAATGCCGACGGGAATCCGGCGATCACCAACAGCATGGCGTTGCGGAATACGTGGCCGTAGAGCACGCGGTGTCGGGTCAGGCCCTTGGCTTTGGCGGTGACCACATACTGCTTGTTGATTTCGTCGAGAAAGCTGTTTTTGGTCAGCAGGGTCATGGTCGCGAAGTTGCCGATCACCAGCGCTGTCACGGGAAGCGCCAAGTGCCAGAAGTAGTCAAGAATCTTGCCGCCCGTGCTCAGTTCATCGAAGTTGTTCGAGGTCAGCCCACGCAAAGGGAACCAATCCAGATAACTGCCGCCAGCAAACACCACGATCAGCAGGATGGCGAACAGGAACGCCGGAATCGCATAGCCGACAATGATCAGCGAACTGGTCCAGACATCGAAGTGGCTGCCATGTCGCGTGGCTTTGGCGATCCCCAGGGGGATCGACACCAGGTACATGATCAGCGTGCTCCACAGTCCCAGCGAGATCGACACTGGCAGCTTTTCCTTGATCAGGTCGATGACCTTGGCATCGCGGAAAAAGCTGTCGCCGAAATCCAGTGATGCGTAGTTCTTGACCATGATCCACAAGCGTTCCGGCGCCGATTTGTCGAAGCCGTACATGTGCTCGATTTCCTTGATCAGCGCCGGGTCCAAGCCCTGGGCACCGCGATAGGCGGACCCGGCCACCGACACCTCGGCACCGCCGCCGGCAATGCGGCTGGTGGCGCCTTCGAAGCCTTCGAGCTTGGCGATCATCTGTTCCACCGGCCCGCCGGGGGCGGCCTGGATGATCACGAAGTTGATCAGCAAAATGCCGAACAGGGTCGGAATGATCAGCAGCAGTCGCCGAAAAATATACGCCAGCATCTGATTACTCCATGCCTGCAGGGTCGGCTTGCAATTTGGTTTCGATTTCTATGGCCGGTTTGGCATCGGGCTTGATCCACCAGGTATTGATGCCGATGTCGTATTTGGGCGAGACCTTCGGGTGACCAATGTGATTCCAGTACGCCACGCGCCAGGTTTTGATGTGCCAGTTGGGAATGACGTAATAGCCCCATTGCAGCACTCGGTCCAGTGCCCGGGCGTGGGCCACCAGGCTTTTGCGCGAATCAGCGTTGATCAATTGCTCCACCAACTGATCCACCACTGGATCTTTCAGGCCCATGGAGTTGCGGCTGCCAGGTTTGTCGGCAGCCGCGGTCATCCAGAACTCACGCTGCTCGTTGCCCGGCGAGTTGGACTGCGGGAAGCTGCCGACGACCATGTCAAAATCCCGCGAGCGCACGCGGTTGACGTACTGTGAGACGTCGACCCGGCGAATCACCAGCTCGATGCCCAGGTCGCTGAGGTTGCGTTTGAACGGCAGCAAAACCCGTTCGAACTCGGTCTGTGCCAACAGGAATTCAATGTTCACCGGTTTGCCGCTGGCGTCGACCATTTTGTCATCGACGATGCGCCAGCCGGCTTCTTGCAGCAGTTGATAGGCCTTGCGTTGCTGGGTGCGGATCATGCCGCTGCCGTCGGTGACAGGGTTCTGGAACGCTTCACTGAACACCTGCTCGGGAATCTTGCCGCGAAACGGATCGAGGATCGCCAGTTGATCGGCGTCCGGCAGGCCGGTGGCGGCCATTTCCGAGTTCTCGAAATAACTGCGAGTACGCGCGTAGGCGCCGTTGAACAGTTGCTTGTTGGTCCATTCGAAGTCCAGCAACAGCGTCAGGGCCTGGCGCACACGCACGTCCTGGAACACCGGTCGGCGCAAGTTGAAGACGAAGCCTTGCATGCCGGTGGGGTTGCCGTTGGGGATCTGTTCCTTGATCAAGCGACCCTCGGTGACAGCCGCAATGTTGTAGGCGTTGGCCCAGTTCTTCGCGGTCATTTCCAGCCAGTAATCGAACTGCCCGGCCTTGAGCGCTTCGAGCGCCACGGTGTTGTCACGGTAATAGTCGGTGGTCATGACATCGAAATTGTAGAAGCCGCGATTCACCGGCAGGTCCTTGCCCCAATAATCCTTGACCCGCTCATAGCGCACCGAACGTCCGGCCTTCACCTCGCTGACTTTGTACGGACCGCTGCCCAGCGGCACTTCGAGGTTGCCTTTGTTGAAGTCGCGGGTGGCCCACCAATGCTTGGGCAGCACCGGCAACTGGCCGAGGATCAATGGCAGTTCGCGATTGTTGCTGTGTTTGAATTTGAACAGCACGGTCAGCGGGTCTTCGGCAACCACATCGGCGACGTCGTTGTAGTAGCCGCGGTACATCGGCGCGCCATCCTTGATCAGCGTCTGGAAGCTGAACACGACGTCTTCGGCACGCACCGGATGGCCGTCGTGGAAGCGCGCTTCGGGCCGCAGATAGAAGCGCACCCAGTCGTTGTCCGGAGCCTTCTCGATCCTGGCCGCGATCAGGCCGTACTCGGTGAAGGGCTCGTCAAGGCTCTGCTTGGCCAGGGTGTCGTAGATCAGGTCGATGTCGTTGGCCGACACGCCTTTGCTGATGAACGGGTTGAGGCTGTCAAAGCCGCCGAACCCGGCCTGGCGGAATTTGCCACCCTTGGGAGCATCCGGATTGACGTAGTCGAAATGTTTGAAATCGGCCGGGTATTTCGGCGGTTCGTTGTACAGGGTCAGGGCATGTTGCGGGGCGGCGCTGGCCAGCCCAGCGAACAACAGGGCGCTGGCCTGCAAGAGCAGGGCGCTGATGGCTTTCATCGATCTTTCTCCGAAGATTTCAGCCACCACGCGCTCAAACCCAGGGTGTAGGGCGGCGTGGTGACGAAGGCGAACCGGTTGCGGTACGCCAGGCGGTGATAATTGAGGTACCAGTTGGGAATGATGTAGTGCTGCCACAGCAGCACCCGGTCGAGGGCTTTGCCGGCGGCGACTTGTTCGTCGCGGGTCTTGGCCGCGAGCAATTGCTCGAGCAGATGATCGATCACCGGGTTGGCGATACCGGCGTAGTTCTTGCTGCCCTTGACCGCGACCTGGCTGGAATGGAAGTACTGCCACTGTTCCAGGCCGGGGCTGAGGGTCTGGTTGAGGGTCATCAGAATCATGTCGAAGTCGAACTGGTCGAGGCGCTGTTTGTATTGGGCGCGATCCACCGTGCGCAAGCGCGCATCAATGCCGATGCTGGCGAGATTCTCGACGTAAGGCTGGAGAATGCGTTCCAGGTTCGGGTTGACCAGCAGGATCTCCAGGCGCAGCGGCTGCCCGGCGGCGTTCTGCAAGCGCTGACCATTGAGCTTCCAGCCGGCTTCGGCGAGCAGGCTCAGGGCCTTGCGCATGGTTTCCCGGGGAATGCCGCGACCCTGGGTCTGCGGCAGGCTGAACGGTTCGCTGAGCAATCGGGCGGGCAGTTGCTCGCGGTACGGCTTGAGCAGTAGCCATTCATGGCCGACCGGCAGGCCGGTGGCGGAAAACTCGCTGTTGGGGTAGTAGCTCGTGGCGCGTTTGTAAGCGTCGCTGAACAGCGTGCGGTTGGTCCATTCGAAGTCGAACATCAGCCCCAGCGCTTCCCGAACCCGGGGTTCAGCAAACGTCGGGCGCCGGCTGTTCATGAACAAGCCTTGGGTCTGGGTGGGGATCTGGTGCGCAATCTGTGCCTTGATCACTTCGCCACGACGGATTGCCGGAAAGTTGTACCCAGTGGCCCAGTTCTTGGCCTGGTGTTCGATATAGATGTCGAACTCGCCGGCCTTGAACGCTTCGAACGCCACGTCGCTGTCGCGATAGAATTCGACTTCCATACGGTCGACATTGTACTTACCGCGGTTGACCGGCAGGTCCTTGCCCCAATAGTCCTTGACCCGTTCGAAAACGATTTGTCGCCCCGGCGTCACCGAGGTGACGCGATACGGCCCGCTGCCCAGCGGTGGTTCGAAGGTCGTGGCCTTGAAGTCGCGGTTTTTCCAGTAATGCTGCGGCAGCACGGGCAACTCGCCAAGGCGCAGGATCAGCAATGGATTGCCGGCGCGCTTGAATACGAAGCGAATGCGCTGAGGATTGAGGATGTCGACCCGCAATACTTCCTGAAGATTGGTGCGGTATTGCGGGTGACCTTCCTTGAGCAGCAAGCGGTAGGAGAACGCTACGTCGTAGGCGGTGATGGGCGTGCCATCGTGGAAGCGTGCTTGCGGACGCAGGTTGAACACCACCCAGCTGCGGTCTTCACTGTACTCGACCGATTGCGCGATCAGGCCATAGCTTGAGGTGGGCTCGTCGCCGGACGGTGCGTACTGGCCGGTGCCGACCATCAGCGGTTCGTTCAACTCGTTGATGCCGTATTGAAGGAAGTTCGGCGTGGCAACCGGGCTGGTGCCTTTGAAAGTGTAAGGGTTGAGCGTATCAAACGTGCCAAACGCCATTACCCGCAACGTACCGCCCTTGGGCGCTTGCGGGTTGACCCAGTCGAAGTGGGTAAATCTGGCCGGGTACTTGAGCGTGCCGAACTGCGCATAACCATGGCTTTCGCTGATCGTCGCGCTTGCGGTGGAGCTCAAGGCCAGGCTGATCAGGAGCGGGAGCAGGGGACGCTTCAAATAAGAAATCCGATCCAGCGGCTTGGGCTTTGTGGCCCGTACAGTAACAGCTTGTATGGACAGGAAAAAGACGGGGGGTTAATGCGCTCTTAATTACTGGCAAGACAGTTCTGCCTGCGCCAATCCTGTGGCGAGGGAGCTTGCTCCCGCTCGGCGGCGAAGCCGTCGTAAATCCAGTGCACGCGGTATGTCAGAAGTATCCAGGGATCAGGGTTTGGGGCTGCTGCGCAGCCCAACGGGAGCGAGCTCCCTCGCCACAAAGCCTTTCGATGCTGCAAAGATAAAAAAGCCCCTGATAATCAGGGGCTCGTTTTTTAGTGCGGATTGGAAACCGTCAGCATCTGACCTGGCTTCAATGCCTGGCCGACACGTGGGTTCCAGCGCTTGAGGTGCTGCATTTCAACATTGAAGCGCTTGGCCACGATGTACAGCGAATCGCCTTGCTGAACCTTGTACTTCGACTGCGGTTTTTTGTCCGGGCTTTTGGTCTTGGCATTGGCCGCGACGACGGTGTTGATGCGCCCGGCGCTGCGCTTGCTGGTGTCCTGCATGACCAGGGTCTGGCCGGGCTTGAGGTTCTTGCCGGACAGTTTGTTCCAGCGCTGAAGGTCCTTGACGTCGACGTTGTTGGCCTTGGCGATGGAGCCCAGATTGTCGCCGCGCTTGACCCGGTAACTGCGTTTGGCGCTGGCCACTGCCGTGCTGTCCGAGCCTTCGAAGACCGGTTTGAGCGGTTTCTTGCTGATCAGCTCTTCCGGACGCATCGTCTGCAGGCTGGTGGTCAGCAATTGCGCCTTGGACGTCGGCACCAGCAAATGCTGTGGGCCGTCGATGGTGGTGCGTTGCTTGAAGGCCGGGTTGAGCTGGAACAGTTCGTCTTCGTCGATGTTGGCCACTGCAGCGACCTTGGACAGGTCCATGCGCTGGTTGATTTCGACGACCTGGAAGTACGGTTCGTTGGCGATCGGGTTGAGGTTCACCCCGTAGGCTTCCGGTGCCAGCACCACTTGCGACAGGGCCAGCAGCTTCGGCACATAGGCCTGGGTTTCTGCCGGCAGCGGCAGGTTCCAGTAGTCGGTTGGCAGGCCGAGCTTTTCATTGCGCTCGATGGCACGGCTGACCGTGCCTTCACCGGCATTGTAGGCGGCCAGCGCCAACAGCCAGTCGCCGTTGAACATGTCGTGCAGGCGGGTCAGGTAATCCATCGCGGCGGTGGTCGAAGCGGTGATGTCGCGACGGCCATCATAGAAACGGGTCTGGCGCAGGTTGAAGTAACGCCCGGTGGACGGGATGAATTGCCACAGGCCCACCGCATTGGCGCGGGAATAGGCCATCGGGTTGTAGGCGCTTTCAATCACCGGCAGCAGCGCCAGTTCCAGCGGCATGTTGCGTTCTTCCAGGCGTTCGACGATGTAGTGAATATAGAGGCTGCCGCGTTCCCCGGCGTTTTCGAGGAAGGACGGATTGCTGGCGAACCACAGGCGCTGTTGTTCGATGCGCGGGTTCACGCCGACGTTGTCCTGCAACTGAAAGCCCTGGCGCATGCGCTCCCAGACGTCCTGCGGGATCTGCGGGCTCGGCTTTTCGCTGAGCCAGATGGGCTTCTGCTTGGCGCGGGCCGCCACGTTCGGCGTATGTGTCGCTTCAGGCTGCGGAGCGTGGCTGGAACAGCCCGCCAACGTGGCGGACACAGCCACCGCTATGGCTTGAGCCAAGCGGGTCAATGCGTCTGAATTGATGGACTTACGTATGGATGACGACATTGGCTGGAAGTAAGTTCCGGGCAAAAATGTCGGGCGATTCTAGAAAGCGGACCCCCTGCGGTCAACCATTCAGCGTTTTTGGACCATCGTGCAAGCTGTTTAGAACGTGTCTTTCCACGCCCTGAGCGCAGCAAAAACCATATCGGGCCGAGAGTTATCGGTGCCGGTCCGTTCGTCCGCTTTTTCTTTAACGGATGTTTCGCCGGTGCGCAAAAACGGATTAGTGCGCTTTTCCAGGGCCACCGTGGAAGGCAGTGTGATGACCCCGGCTTCTCGTTGTCGAGTGACGCTAGCCAGGCGTTCAAGGGTGTCTGGATTGCCCGGTTCGACAGCAGCGGCGAAGCGCAGATTGCTCAGGGTGTATTCGTGGGTGCAGTAGACGCGGGTGTCCTCGGGTAGGGCGGCCAGACGCGACAGCGAGGCGTACATCTGTTGCGGCGTGCCTTCGAACAATCGCCCGCAACCGGCAGCGAACAGGGTATCGCCACAGAACAGCAGACCGCTGTGATAATAGGCAATGTGGCCCAGGGTATGACCGGGTACGGCGATGACATCAAAATCATGGCCCAGTACGGTAATCCGGTCGTCGTTCTTCAGCGCGACGTCCCGCGCCGGGATTTTTTCGCTGGCCGGACCATAGACCTTCGCGTCCGTCGCTTTCTTCAGCTGCTCGACGCCGCCGACATGGTCATGATGATGGTGAGTGATCAGAATATCAGTCAAGGCCCAACCCGGATTGGCCGCGAGCCAGGCTTGCACCGGGGCTGCGTCCCCTGGATCGACCACCGCGCAGTGGCGGGTGGCAGTGTCTTGTAACAACCATATGTAGTTGTCGGTGAAGGCGGGCAGGGCAGTGATCTGTATCATCGTCGGATTCGCCAAGCTGGAAACAATGGCGCATCTTAGAACTTCCTGGCGCGTTGGAGAATGCAATGACCGATAAAGCGTTCGCTCAAGCTGATCCTGACTGGCTGGCGCTGATCAGCACGGCCCGTGAATGGCTGTCCGGCCCCATCGGGCAATTTTTGCTGGACGAAGAACGGCGCATGCTCGAAGACGAACTCGGGCGCTTCTTCGGTGGCTACCTGGTGCATTACGGCCCCTCGGCGCAGACGCCGCCTTCTGCACCTCAGGTGCAGCGCAATGTGCGCTTGGGTGCGCCCTTGCCGGGTGTCGAGATCGTCTGCGAAGAGCAGGCCTGGCCACTCAGTGAACATGCGGCCGATGTGGTGGTGTTGCAGCACGGGCTGGATTTCTGCCTGTCGCCCCATGGGTTGCTGCGTGAAGCCGCGAGCAGTGTGCGGCCTGGCGGGCACCTGTTGATCATCGGTATCAATCCCTGGAGCAGTTGGGGCTTGCGTCATGTGTTTGCCCATGACGGGTTGGGCAAGGCTCGCTGCATTTCTCCGTCACGGGTGGCTGACTGGTTGAACCTGCTGGGCTTCGCGCTGGAGAAACGCCGCTTCGGGTGCTATCGTCCGCCGCTGGCTTCACCTGCCTGGCAGACCCGTCTGGCTGGCTGGGAACGCAAGGCCGGCGACTGGCAGTTGTCTGGCGGCGGCTTCTATTTATTGGTGGCGCGCAAGATCGTCGTAGGCCTGCGGCCGCTGCGTCAGGAACGCCGCGAAACAATGGGCAAGTTGATTCCGCTGCCGATGGCCAAGGTCAATCGTCGCAATATCGAGCCGTAATACCTCATATCATTTTCCGACCGGGTTGCCCCGGTCTCGGGCGTTGTCGATCAACGATCGGCGAGCCACCGCATTTTCTGGATAGATTGCATGAGCGATAGCGTAGAACTCTTCACCGATGGTGCCTGCAAAGGCAACCCTGGCCCTGGCGGCTGGGGTGCGTTGCTGGTGTGCAAGGGCGTTGAAAAGGAACTCTGGGGAGGCGAAGCCAACACCACCAACAATCGCATGGAGTTGATGGGCGCGATTCGCGGCCTGGAAGAACTCAAGCGTTCATGCGATGTGCTGCTGGTGACCGACTCCCAGTACGTCATGAAAGGCATCAACGAGTGGATGGCCAACTGGAAAAAACGCGGCTGGAAAACTGCAGCGAAAGAACCCGTGAAGAACGCCGACCTGTGGAAACTGCTCGACGAACAGGTCAACCGTCACAACGTCACCTGGAAGTGGGTGCGCGGGCACATTGGCCATCACGGCAACGAGCGCGCTGACCAACTGGCCAACCGCGGCGTGGATGAAGTGCGCGGTTACAAACAAGACTGAATGTGTGCCTGCTGATCGTTCCCATGCTCCGCGTGGGAATGCAGCCCGGGGCGCTCTGCGTCCCATTGGAACGCGGAGCGTCCCTTGAGGCATTCCCACGCAGAGCGTGGGAACGATCAATCAAAGACCCCAGCGAGCGTGTTAACATCGCCGCTTTTGCACGATTGACCGATTGAGAGCTGAGCACTGATGGCCACCAGATCCGTTGTACTCGATACCGAAACCACCGGCATGCCGGTGACCGACGGCCACCGGATTATCGAAATTGGTTGTGTCGAGTTGATCGGTCGGCGCCTGACCGGTCGGCATTTTCACGTTTACCTGCAACCGGACCGTGAAAGTGACGAGGGTGCCATCGGCGTCCACGGCATCACCAACGAGTTTCTGGTAGGCAAGCCGCGTTTCGCTGAAGTGGCCGAGGAATTCTTTGAATTCATCAAGGGCGCGCAGCTGATCATCCATAACGCGGCGTTCGACGTTGGCTTCATCAACAACGAATTCGCTCTGATGGGCCAGCACGATCGTGCGGACATCACGCAGCACTGTACGATCCTCGATACGCTGATGATGGCCCGGGAACGTCACCCCGGGCAGCGCAACAGCCTCGATGCCCTGTGCAAACGCTATGGCGTCGACAACTCCGGTCGTGAACTTCACGGCGCCTTGCTCGACTCCGAAATTCTTGCTGACGTCTACCTGACCATGACGGGCGGCCAGACCAGCCTGTCGCTGGCAGGCAATGCCTCCGACGGCAATGGTTCCGGTGAGGGGGCTGACAACTCCGCCACGGAGATCCGCCGTTTGCCGGCCGGTCGCACGCCAGCCCGCATCATTCGCGCCAGTGAAGAAGAATTGGCCCAGCACGCAGCGCGCCTGGAAATCATCAGCAAATCCGCGGGCGCTCCGGCGTTGTGGTTGCAATTGGCTGAGGCGGCAGCGCAGGCCTGATGTGCGCTCATCTGCATGCGCTCATCTGTCTACGGTCATCTATCTGCGGTCATCTGTAGGAGCAAAGCTTGCTCGCGATAGCGTTTAAAAGATCGCTATCGCAGGCAAGCCTTGCCCCTACAAAAAAAATTTTCGCTACAAAATAGTGCGGCGCCGGTACCGCTTCAGTGCAACGCACTCGCCACATCGGCTGCGACCCTCTACCCTGAGGTGATTGGCAGGCTCTGGCCTGCCGCCTCAGGACACTGAGCCCCATGTATAAAGATTTGAAATTCCCGGTCCTGATCGTCCATCGCGACATAAAGGCCGACACCGTTGCCGGCGACCGTGTGCGTGGAATCGCCCGGGAGCTGGAACAGGAAGGTTTCAGTATCGTTTCGGCGATGGACTACACCGAAGGACGCTTGGTCGCATCCACCCATCACGGCCTCTCGTGCATGTTGATCGCGGCGGAGGACGCCAGCGCTCACTCGCATTTGTTACAGAATATGGCCGAACTGATAGGATTGGCGCGAGTGCGTGCGCCCGATCTACCGATTTTCGCCCTCGGCGAGCAAGTGACTCTGGAAAACGCACCCGCCGACGCGATGGCCGAGCTGAATCAGTTGCGCGGCATTCTCTATCTGTTCGAAGACACGGTGCCGTTTCTCGCAAGGCAAGTGGCGCGGGCCGCACGCAAATATCTGGATGGGTTGCTGCCGCCGTTCTTCAAAGCCTTGGTGCAACACACCGCCGATTCCAACTATTCGTGGCACACCCCCGGACACGGTGGTGGCGTGGCGTACCACAAGAGTCCGGTGGGGCAGGCGTTTCATCAGTTTTTTGGGGAAAACACCCTGCGCTCGGATCTGTCGGTGTCGGTGCCAGAACTTGGCTCTTTACTGGACCACACTGGCCCACTGGCCGAAGCCGAGGCCCGGGCGGCGCGCAATTTTGGCGCCGATCATACGTTCTTCGTCATCAATGGCACGTCCACCGCCAACAAGATCGTCTGGCATTCGATGGTCGCCCGCGATGACCTGGTGTTGGTGGACCGCAATTGCCATAAATCGGTGTTGCATTCGATCATCATGACTGGCGCCATCCCGTTGTACCTGTGCCCGGAGCGTAACGAACTGGGGATCATCGGTCCGATTCCCTTGAGCGAATTCAGTCCCGAAGCGATTCAGGCCAAGATCGACGCCAGCCCGTTGTCCAAGGGCCGGGCGCCCAAGGTCAAGCTCGCGGTAGTCACCAACTCGACGTACGACGGCCTCTGCTACAACGCCGAGCTGATCAAGCAGCAACTGGGCAACAGCGTCGAGGTATTGCACTTCGACGAAGCCTGGTATGCCTACGCGGCGTTTCATGAGTTTTTCAGCGGGCGTTATGGCATGGGCACCTCCCGTGGACAGGACAGCCCGTTAGTGTTCACGACCCATTCCACCCACAAGCTGCTGGCGGCGTTCAGCCAGGCGTCGATGATTCACGTGCAGGACGGCGGTGCCAGGCAACTGGATCGAGACCGTTTCAACGAAGCGTTCATGATGCACATCTCGACCTCGCCGCAATACGGCATCATCGCCTCGCTGGATGTCGCTTCGGCCATGATGGAGGGGCCGGCCGGTCGTTCGCTGTTACAGGAGATGTTCGATGAGGCCTTGAGCTTTCGCCGCGCCCTGGCCAACTTGCGTCAGCACATCGCGGCGGATGACTGGTGGTTTTCCATCTGGCAGCCACCTTCGGCTGAAGGCATCAACCGCGTGGTCACCGAAGACTGGTTGCTGCAACCGGACGCTGACTGGCACGGCTTTGGCGGCGTGACCGACGATTACGTGTTGCTCGATCCGATCAAGGTCACCCTGGTGATGCCGGGGTTGACCGCCGGTGGTGCGCTCAGTGAACGTGGCATTCCCGCAGCGGTTGTCAGCAAATTCCTTTGGGAGCGTGGGCTGGTGGTGGAAAAGACCGGGTTGTATTCGTTCCTGGTGCTGTTTTCCATGGGTATCACCAAGGGCAAATGGAGCACGTTGCTCACCGAATTGCTGGAGTTCAAGCGCAGCTATGACGCCAACGTCAGTCTGGCCAGCTGTCTGCCGTGCGTGGCACAGCAACATGTCACGCGCTATCAGGGCATGGGGCTGCGTGACCTGTGCGATCAGTTGCATGCCTGTTATCGCAGCAATGCCACGGCCAAACACCTCAAGCGCATGTACACGGTCATGCCGGAAATCGCCATGAAGCCGGCTGACGCCTATGATCATTTGGTACGTGGCGAAGTCGAAGCCGTATCGATCGATGCGCTGGATGGGCGAATCGCTGCCGTGATGCTGGTGCCGTATCCCCCGGGCATTCCGTTGATCATGCCAGGGGAGCGTTTTACCGGAGCGACCCGCTCAATCATTGACTACCTGGCGTTTGCTCGCACGTTCGATAGCAATTTTCCGGGGTTCGTTGCAGATGTGCACGGATTGCAACATGAAGACGAGGGCAATGGGCGGCACTACACCGTCGATTGCATCAAGGAATGAGGACCTTTCCCAGTATGCAGCCGGTCATGAATCCTAATCATCCAGGGCTGTCGGTGCGCGTCGCCGACGAAGGTTTTGCTGCCTACATCTGGGGCAGCGATTTCAGTTTTGAGGTTGCCGCCTACGGAGCGCCTGAAATAGGGCAGCCGGTCGAGCAATGGCGAGTCACCCCCATTACCCCTTATCGTAAATGCTATGGCATCGATCCCGAGGAATTCAGCAGTTTTCGCGATGCACCGGACAGTGCGATTTTCATGGCATTCCTGGATGACGAGCCGGTAGGGCACTTGGTGATCAGCACCAATTGGAACGGTTTTGCCCATATCGACGAACTGGCGGTGCACGCTCCGGCGCGGCGCCATGGGGTGGCCAAGGCGTTGCTGGATGTGGCGCAGTTCTGGAGTCGCAAGAAGAAACTGCCGGGCATCATGCTCGAAACCCAGAACAACAACCTCGGTGCCTGCCGCTTGTACGAGCGTTGTGGCTATGTGATTGGCGGCATCGACCACCTGCGCTATCGCGGCATTGACCCCAATACTGCCGAGGTCGCGCTGTTCTGGTATCGATTGTTCGATAACCCGCTGGAAAACCCGATCAGTTCGTCAGCATCGCCGCGGCTTGTTCCGTAATGATGGTCAACAAGGTCTGGACGGCGGGGGATGGCTCGCCGTTCTTCAAGGTCAATGCGTAGACGCTGATCGGTACGGCAGGTGCCAGTGGGCATACATCGAGCCCGGCCGATTTGGCACCGAGGGCGGTAAAGGGGTCGACAATGGCCAGGCCTTCACCGGCCTCGACCATGCTGCGCATCATCTGGTGGGTCTGAACCCGGGTCTGGATCACCGGTGCCGGACGCAAGCCATGCAGCTTGTTTTCCAGAGCGGGGCTCAGCGGGTCATGGCCTTCGAGACCGACCATCGCCTGGCCAGCCAGGTCTTGCAGGGAGATGTACTTTTGCTTCGGTTGCAGCCAGCCATGGGGAGCCAGCAATTGCAGCTTGCCTTGGGCAATCACCTGGCAATCGATTTCTGCGCGATCCGGGTCATGCAGGCTCAGGCCCAAGTCGCTTTCGCGCAGC
The DNA here is from genome assembly GCF_004321495.1 of Pseudomonas sp. Sample_10. Classification (NCBI taxonomy): domain Bacteria; kingdom Pseudomonadati; phylum Pseudomonadota; class Gammaproteobacteria; order Pseudomonadales; family Pseudomonadaceae; genus Pseudomonas; species Pseudomonas sp. Sample_10. The sequence continues at coordinate 79,911 of NZ_RCOE01000034.1, read as the reverse complement.
AAAAGGCTTTTGACGATGTCCCGGGTGGGCTGGCTCAGGAGGGTGCAAGGTGCGTCGGGCAGGCGTCGGCGCAAGGCCGCGATGCTTTGTGGCAACAATTGTTGGGCGAGGGGCGGGGTGCAGATGATGCGTAACGGCGGTGCCAGGTATTGTTTGAGGCTATTGGCCAGGCGTTGCACCGGTTCAAGCGCATCGTAGACGCGGGCAATTTCTACCTGGAGCTCCCGTGCTTCGCGCGTAGCCTGCAACCGCCCGCGCACGCTGGAGAACAGCATGAAACCCAACTGGCCCTCTGCGTCGCGCAAAATACCTTCGACCTCGGCCACCGGCAACTGCAACCATTCGGCGGCGGTGCCTGTGTGACCGGTCTGAAGGAGCGCCTGGATCACTTCGATATGGCGTAAGCGCATGCGTGAAGTCCATGTTCAGCAGGTGAGGAGTCAGTCACTGAATCCTAACCCAAGTCCGCGCATATGACTTCTGCTCATAACATCGAGTTATGACGCGACGCAGGTTGCCGGCTCACGGGTGAGAGTGACGCCCGTTTGCACCAGCATGAACTCATTGTCATCAACTTTGTTGACCCGATCGCCAATGGCCAGTTTGTACGTGGTTGCAGGCCCGGAACCGTCTGCGGACGGGGTGGACTCCTGAAACTCGTGTACCGAATAAATACGGCCTTCCGCGTCTCTTGCATGGAACTGACCGACGAGTACTGCTGCCATCTGCTTAGAACCTCTGGAGATAAAACACTTGATTGACGGCTTTGTAGACCGCCGTCGAGCACGGTAAGTTTTCCTGCTCGAAAAAAATAATCAGGACGCAGATATACCTGTGTTTACTGGTTGAAACATCGTCCGATCATCTATAACTACAGGCTCCCCCACGGACAATCGAGAATCTTCCATGAGTAGTGTCTATAACGTCGCCGTTATCGTCGGCAGCCTGCGCAAAGCATCGATCAACCGCAAGATCGCGCTCGCCCTGGCCGATCTGGCGCCGGCGAATCTGAAGCTCACTATCGTTGAAATTGGCGATCTACCGCTTTACAACGAGGATATCGATGTTGATACACCGCCGGCAGCCTACAGCACTTTCCGACAACAAGTGAGCTCATCCGACGCGGTGTTGTTCGTTACTCCTGAATACAACCGTTCTGTGCCGGCCCCGATGAAAAATGCGATCGACGTGGGTTCGCGCCCGTATGGCAAGAGTGCCTGGAGCGGCAAACCAGGCGCGGTGATCAGCGCTTCGCCGGGCGCGATTGGCGGTTTCGGCGCCAACCATCACCTGCGCCAGTCCATGGTGTTTCTCAATGTGCCGCTGATGCAGCAACCCGAGGCCTATCTGGGCGGCGCTGGCTCGGCGTTTGATGAGGCCGGCAAACTGTCGGAGTCGGTCAAGCCGTTCCTGCAGAGTTTCATCAATGCCTATGGGCAGTGGGTCGAGCAACACAAAAAGCTGTGATTGCCGCTTCTGGCGCTCCGGGTGACGGAGCGCCGGAGGTGCTTTTCCAGGCAGTGCTTTACTGAATATTCGAAATTCCATATATTCACGCCTCGTTCGCACAGAGGCGTGTTTTCATGTCCGACTTCCGCAGTCCCGTCGATGTTTTCAAGGCCTTGGCCGATGACACTCGCAGTCGTGTTGCCTTGCTGATCGCTCGTGAAGGCGAACTGTGCGTATGCGAGCTGACGGCTGCGCTTGACCTCAGCCAACCGAAAATTTCCCGTCACTTGGCGCAATTGCGCAGTAATGGCTTGCTGACGGATCGACGGCAGGGGCAATGGGTTTATTACCGATTGAACCCGCAACTTGCACCTTGGGTCGCCACGATGCTGCAAGAAGCGTTGGCGGCCAATGCTGATTGGCTTGCCGCCGATGTGGCACGTCTGCAGGCGATGACAGACCGACCGGTTCGTTGCTGCTGATTATTTCTCCATTCTTTAAAGGCAGCTGCGCATGCTTGTAGCGTCACTGATTTTCCTGCTGACGATCACACTGGTGATCTGGCAACCCAAAGGGCTCGGCGTCGGTTGGAGCGCGGTGCTGGGCGCGGTGCTGGCTTTGATGTTCGGCGTTGTGCACCTGAGCGACATTCCATTGGTGTGGCAAATCATCTGGAACGCCACCGGAACCTTTGTCGCACTGATCATCATCAGTTTGTTGCTGGACGAGGCCGGATTTTTTGCCTGGGCAGCGCTGCATGTGGCCCGTTGGGGAAGGGGTAGTGGGCGCCAGTTGTTTGCCTACATGGTGTTGCTCGGGGCATTGGTGTCGGCGTTGTTCGCCAATGACGGCGCGGCGCTGATCCTCACGCCCATTGTGATTTCCATGCTGTTGGCATTGCGTTTTTCTCCGGCGGCGACGCTGGCGTTCGTCATGGGCGCCGGCTTCATCGCCGATACGGCCAGCCTGCCGCTGGTGGTGTCGAACCTGGTGAACATCGTTTCCGCTGACTTCTTCAACATCGGTTTCAACCGGTACGCGGCGGTGATGATCCCGGTCAACCTGGTCAGTGTCGCGGCTACCTTGGCGGTATTGATGTGGTTTTTCCGCCGCGACATCCCCAAAAACTATGACCCTGAGCAATTGGAACATCCGGCGTCGGCGATCCATGACAAGGCGACGTTCTACGCCGGCTGGGCGGTGCTGGTGATTCTGCTGCTCGGCTGCTTCGCGCTGGAACCGCTGGGCATTCCCATCAGTGCCATTTCGGCCGTGTGCGCGGCCTTGCTGTGGGCGATTGCCGCCCGTGGTCACAAGATTTCCACGCGCAAAGTGCTGAAGGAAGCGCCTTGGCACATCGTGATTTTCTCGCTTGGCATGTATCTGGTGGTCTACGGCCTGCGCAACGCCGGACTCACAGGCTATCTCGCGGGCTGGCTCAATGGCTTTGCCGAGTACGGCGTGTGGGGCGCGGCAATGGGTACGGGGGTGTTGACCGCGTTGTTGTCCTCGATCATGAACAATTTGCCGACGGTGTTGATCGGACTGCTATCCATCGATGCCAGCCAGGCGAGCGGGGTGGTCAAGGAAGCGATGATCTACGCCAACGTCATCGGCAGTGACCTGGGGCCGAAAATCACCCCGATAGGCAGTCTGGCAACCTTGCTGTGGCTGCATGTGCTGGAACGCAAAAACATCCGGATCGGCTGGGGGTATTACTTCAAGGTCGGGATCGTGCTGACGGTGCCGGTGTTGTTGGTGACGTTGGCGGCGCTGGCTTTGCGGTTGTCCATTTAGATTGTTGAAAGGCTGGTTCAAAAGTTCGCACAAGATTCGGATCAGCCTTGGCCGGGCACATTCGGCCAAAGGTCCGACACCAGGAACAATCGCTCGGCTTCTTCCCAGTCGCCATGGGCATTTTCGGTCAATCGCACCAGCAATTGTGCCGGCGCCAGCGGGTCGAGGTCGCACAGCCAGGCGTTCAATTGCTCGACGTTCCAGGTGTGTTCCGCCGAGTAGTGCGCCGGCGCCAGCCAAGCGTGGCGGGGCAGGGGTTGCCAGCGCCCCGGCGGACTTTGCTCGACAAAATCCTGCCAATCCTTTTGATGCAACCAACGACCGCGCAAATGTTGTGGATGTGCACCGCTCGGTGCTGCCGCGTGCCCCGGCCATGGATAGAGCAAATAGCCGCCCAGCCACAAATGCGCGGTGAACTGGCGGATATCCAGCGCTGCCAGCACTTCGCGGCTCTCTGGGCGAGCGGATATCGGCAGTTGATGCTGGCTCAGGTGCGCCAGCTTGCGGTCCAGTCGATCGTGACAACCGGGGCCAAGCCATTGCGCGGTGTCGCATCCATCACCTGATTGAGGGCCCAGATACAGCTTGATCGCCAGTTCCAGGTGATGCACACCGTCGCGGTCACGCAGCAGCATGTCCAGCTCGCCGAGCGTATGGCCTTCGCGACGGATCGGCATGTTGGCGGCGATCAGTTCGATGCCGGGCGCATGCTCCACGGCAAATTGCCAGAGACGCTCGTAGTACAAGCCCAGACGCCGGGTGCGGGCCTGGGCCAGCCAGTGCAGCAGTCCATAGCTGTCCTGGTCCAGCTGACGCAGCCAGTGTTCCAGGCGCTCAGGTGCCTGCACCCAGTCGCTGCCGGCCAGCGGGTGGCGTTGCGGCCACGGTGTGTCGGCGAGCATCGGCGGCGCGAGGATGACCCATGCCAGGTCGCGCACTTCGGGGTGGCGCAACTGGTGGGGCAGCTGGAGCAAATCTGGAAATAGGATCATCTTGCGAGCATAGCCCGAAACCCGAGCACACCCTTGAGGCTGAAAGGATTTTGTCTATCAGCGGCTTTCGCCCATAATCGTGTTTTTCGTCGTCGCACAGATTCCCAGCAGGAGCCCCATGGAGCAATTTCGCAATATCGGCATCATCGGTCGCCTGGGCAGTTCCCAGGTGCTGGATACCGTCCGCCGACTGAAACGGTTTCTGCTCGATCGTCACCTGCACGTGATCCTCGAAGACACCATTGCCGAAGTCCTGCCGGGTCACGGCCTGCAAACCTCGTCGCGCAAGATGCTCGGTGAAGTCTGTGACATGGTGATTGTGGTGGGCGGTGACGGCAGCCTGCTCGGTGCCGCCCGGGCGTTGGCCAAGCACAATATTCCGGTACTGGGGATCAACCGGGGCAGTCTTGGTTTCCTGACCGATATCCGCCCTGACGAGCTGGAACTCAAGGTCGCCGAAGTGCTCGATGGCCACTATCTGGTGGAGAACCGCTTCCTGTTGCAGGCTGAAGTTCGCCGGCATGCCGAGGCTATCGGCCAGGGTGATGCGCTGAACGACGTGGTGCTGCACCCCGGCAAATCCACGCGGATGATCGAGTTCGAGCTGTACATCGACGGCCAGTTCGTCTGCAGCCAGAAGGCCGACGGCCTGATCGTCGCCACGCCGACCGGTTCCACCGCCTACGCGCTGTCTGCCGGCGGGCCGATCATGCATCCCAAGCTCGACGCCATTGTAATCGTGCCGATGTACCCCCATACCTTGTCGGGTCGGCCAATTGTGGTCGATGGCAACAGTGAGCTGAAAATCGTCGTGTCCAAGGATATGCAGATTTACCCGCAAGTCTCGTGTGACGGGCAGAACCACTTTACCTGTGCGCCCGGCGACACCATCACCGTCAGCAAGAAAGCCCAGAAGCTGCGGTTGATTCATCCGCTCGACCACAACTACTACGAAGTCTGCCGGACCAAGCTCGGCTGGGGCAGCAAGTTGGGTGGTGGAGGCGACTGATGCTCGATCCCGCGCGTAGCTACGACCTGATCGGTGACGTGCACGGTTGCGCAATGACCCTTGAGCACTTGCTCGACCGGCTCGGTTATCACAAGCACGGTGGCGTCTGGCGCCATGCGTCGCGCATGGCGGTGTTCGTCGGCGACATCATCGACCGTGGCCCGCGAATTCGCGAGGCGTTGCACATCGTCCACGACATGGTCGAGGCCGGGCAGGCGCTGTGCATCATGGGCAACCACGAGTTCAACGCGCTGGGCTGGGTCACGCCGGCACTGCCCGGCAGTGGCAAGCAGTTCGTGCGCGAGCACACGCCGCGCCATGCCCGGCTGCTTCAGGAAACCCTGACCCAGTTCGAACATCATCCCGGCGACTGGCATGACTTCCAGCAATGGTTCTATGAGCTGCCGCTGTTCGTCGATGCCGGGCGTTTCCGGGTGGTGCATGCCTGCTGGGATGCCGGGCTGATTGAACCTTTGCGCCAGTTGTTTCCCGATGGCTGTATCGACGAGCACTTCCTCCAGGCTTCGGCCCAGTCGGGCTCATTTGCCTGCACCGTTTTCGACCGCTTGCTGCGCGGCACCGACATGCGCCTGCCTGACGGCCTGACCATGACCAGCGGCGATGGCCTGGTGCGGTCGTTCTTCCGTACCAAGTTCTGGGAAGACGATCCGCAAACCTACGGCGACATCGTCTTCCAGCCTGACGCCTTACCGGACCCGGTGGCCCGCACACCGCTGTCTTCGACCGAGAAAAACATGCTGCTGCGTTACGGCATCGATGAACCGTTGCTGTTCGTCGGACATTATTGGCGCAGCGGTAAACCGGCACCGATCCGCCCGAACCTGGCGTGCCTGGATTACAGTGCCGTGCTCTACGGCAAACTGGTCGCCTATCGGCTGGATCAGGAAACGCGGCTCGATCCGCATAAATTCGTCTGGGTCGATGTCGAGCGGCCAGAGGTTCTGCGATGAGTGCAGTAGCGGTGTTGCGTCTGCCCCTGGCGGTAGACCTGAGCGGCTTCGTCAAATTGCTGGAACGCATGCAGGTGCCGCATCGGGTCAGCGAAGAGTCCGGTGAGCAGGTGTTGTGGGTGCCGCAGAACATCAGCGAAGACGTCCGTGCGCTCTACGAACGCTTCCCGGCGGGCGACCCCGATCAACAACTGGACATCCAGCCGGCGCAAACCCGAAAGCGTCCGGGGTTCGCCGAGCAGGTTCGCCACGCAAAAGCCACGGCGCTGGTGCTGATCCTGAGTCTGATCGTCGGTGCGATCACGTTGCTCGGCGACAATCTCGATACGCTGCGCTGGCTGACCTTCCTCGATTTCCGCGTCGTCGGCGAATACATCCATTTCGTGCCCCTGGCTGACAGCCTGGCGGCGGGGCAGTGGTGGCGACTGGTGACGCCGATGCTGATCCACTTCGGCATTTTGCACCTGGCCATGAACGGCATGTGGTACTGGGAGCTGGGACGACGCATCGAATCGCGCCAGGGCAGCATCAACCTGGTCGGGCTGACCCTGCTGTTCAGCCTCGTCTCCAACTACGTTCAGTTTGTTTTCAGCGGCCCGACCCTGTTCGGCGGATTGTCCGGGGTGCTTTACGGTCTGCTGGGGCATTGCTGGATCTTCCAGTTGCTGTCGCCGAACGCCGCTTACCGCCTGCCCCGTGGCGTGCTGGCGATGATGCTGGTGTGGTTGCTGCTGTGCCTGTCCGGGCTGGTCTCGATGATCGGCTTCGGCGAAATCGCCAACGCGGCCCACGTCAGCGGGTTGCTCGTCGGATGCTTGACCGGTTTGTTGGGTGGTTTGTACAACCGCCGTAAACTGACCGTCTGAAACCGTTGTGTATAGAGAACGCGGAGACCCAATGTCCTCTTTTAACGAAATGATCAAGAACATCACCCCGGACATCTACCAGAGCCTGAAGCTGGCGGTGGAAATCGGTAAATGGTCCGACGGTGGCAAGCTCACCGCCGAGCAACGCGAACTGTCGCTGCAAGCGATGATCGCCTGGGAAATCCAGAACCTGCCCGAGGAAGAGCGTACTGGCTACATGGGTCCGCAAGAATGCAGCTCCAAGTCGATTCAAGTGCCCAACATCCTGTTCAAGTCGGATGCCATCCATTGATCGAGATTGGCCGCGGTGCAATCAGCAAAATGTCGGCGCGCCTGGACGGGCCGAACGTGCAATACGCATTTCGTCTGGGCGACGCAGAGGTTCCGGTCAACCCTTTGATCGGCACCACGGTGCGCCTGGAATATCTGGGAGCGATCCACTGCACCCATTGCGGACGCAAGACCAAAACCAGTTTCAGCCAGGGGTACTGTTACCCGTGCATGACCAAACTGGCCCAGTGTGACGTGTGCATCATGAGCCCCGAGCGCTGTCATTTCGACGCCGGCACCTGCCGGGAGCCGGAGTGGGGCGAGAAGTTCTGCATGACCGATCACATCGTCTACCTGTCGAATTCATCCGGGGTAAAGGTCGGCATCACCCGCGCTACCCAGTTGCCGACCCGCTGGATCGATCAGGGTGCCAGCCAGGCGTTGCCGATCATGCGGGTTTCCACCCGCCAGCAATCGGGCTTTGTCGAAGACCTGTTCCGCAGCCAGGTAGCGGACAAGACCAACTGGCGTGCCTTGCTCAAGGGCGATGCAATATCGGTGGACCTGCCACAGATCCGTGACCAGTTGTTCGATCGCTGCGCCGAGGGCCTGCAAGGATTGCAGGAACGATTCGGCCTACAGGCGATCCAGACGATTGCCGACGTCGAACCGCTCGAAATCCGCTTTCCGGTCGAGCAGTATCCGGCGAAAATCGTCAGCTTCAACCTGGACAAGAATCCGATTGCCGAAGGCACGCTGATGGGGATCAAAGGCCAATACCTGATCTTCGACACCGGCGTGATCAATATTCGTAAGTACACGGCCTATCAGCTCGCCGTGCATAGTTAAGGACTCCAGCATGCGCACCGAACAACCGAAGATGATCTACCTCAAGGACTATCAGGCCCCTGAGTACCTGATTGATGAAACACACCTGACCTTCGAGTTGTTCGAAGACCACAGCCTGGTCCACGCGCAACTGGTGATGCGCCGCAACCCCGAACGCGGTCCGGGCCTGCCGCCGCTGGTGCTGGATGGCCAGCAACTGGAACTGCTATCGGTCACGCTGGCCGATCAGGAGCTTACAGCGGCGCAATATCAACTGACCGACAATCACCTGACCCTGCACCCGACCAGCGCTACCTTCACGGTCGATACCAGCGTCAAGATCCATCCCGAAACCAATACCGCGCTGGAAGGCCTGTACAAGTCCGGCACGATGTTCTGCACCCAGTGCGAAGCCGAAGGCTTTCGCAAGATCACCTATTACCTCGACCGCCCGGACGTGATGAGCAAGTTCACCACCACCGTGGTGGCCGAGCAGCACAGCTATCCGGTGCTGCTGTCCAACGGCAATCCGATTGCCAGCGGCCCCGGCGAAGATGGCCGGCACTGGGCGACCTGGGAAGACCCGTTCATGAAACCGGCGTACCTGTTCGCGTTGGTGGCCGGTGATTTGTGGTGCGTCGAAGACACCTTCACCACCATGACCGAGCGCACCGTGGCGCTGCGCATTTATGTCGAGCCGGAAAACATCGACAAATGCCAGCACGCCATGAACAGCCTGAAGAAGTCCATGCGCTGGGACGAAGAGGTCTACGGTCGCGAGTACGACCTGGACATCTTCATGATCGTCGCTGTGAACGACTTCAACATGGGCGCCATGGAGAACAAAGGTCTCAACATCTTCAACTCCAGCGCCGTGCTGGCCCGCGCCGAAACCGCCACCGACGCCGCGCATCAGCGGGTCGAAGCGATCGTCGCCCACGAATATTTCCACAACTGGTCGGGCAACCGCGTGACCTGCCGCGACTGGTTCCAGTTGTCGCTCAAGGAAGGCTTTACCGTATTCCGCGATTCGCATTTCTCCGCCGACATGAACTCGGCGACGGTCAAGCGCATCCAGGACGTGGCCTACCTGCGTACCCACCAGTTCGCCGAAGACGCCGGCCCCATGGCTCACGCCGTGCGCCCGGACAGCTTCATCGAGATTTCCAACTTCTATACCCTGACCGTGTACGAAAAGGGTTCGGAAGTGGTCGGCATGATCCATACCTTGCTCGGCGCCGAAGGCTTCCGCAAAGGCAGCGATCTGTACTTTGAGCGCCACGACGGCCAGGCCGTGACCTGCGACGACTTCATCAAGGCCATGGAAGACGCCAACGGCGTGGACCTGACCCAGTTCAAGCGCTGGTACAGCCAGGCGGGCACGCCACGACTGGCAGTGAGCGAGTCCTACGACGCTGCAGCAAAAACCTACAGCCTGACCTTCCGCCAGAGCTGCCCGCAGACTCCGGACAAGGTCGAAAAACTGCCGTTCGTGATCCCGGTGGAGCTCGGTCTGCTGGACAGCAAGGGTGCTGAAATAGCCCTGCGTCTGGCTGGTGAAGCGTCGGCGCAAGGCACCTCGCGGGTGATCTCGGTGACCGAAGCCGAGCAGACATTCACCTTCGTCGACATCGCCGAACAGCCGCTGCCATCGCTGCTACGCGGCTTTTCGGCCCCGGTGAAACTGAGCTTCCCGTACAGCCGCGATCAGCTGATGTTCCTCATGCAGCACGACAGCGACGGTTTCAACCGCTGGGATGCCGGCCAGCAATTGTCGGTGCAGGTGTTGCAGGAATTGATCGCCCAGCAACAGAAGGGCGAAGCGCTGGTGCTGGATCAGCGTCTGGTATCCGCTTTGCGTACCGTGCTGTCCGATGAGTCGCTGGATCAGGCGATGGTCGCCGAAATGCTTTCGCTGCCAAGCGAAGCTTATTTGGCCGAAATCATTGAAGTGGCCGATGTAGACGCCATCCACACCGCCCGCGAGTTTGCCCGCAAGCAGTTGGCGGATGCGCTGTTCGAGGCCTTGTGGCTGCGTTATCAGGCCAACCGCGACTTGTCCAAGCAAACCCCGTATGTGGCCGAAGCCGAACATTTCGCCCGCCGTGCCTTGCAGAACATCGCGCTGTCGTACCTGATGCTCAGCGGCAAGCCAGAAGTATTGGCCGCGACACTGGAGCAGTTCGCCGCGTGCGACAACATGACCGAACGCCTGACCGCCCTCGCGGTGTTGGTCAACTCGCCCTTCGAAGAGCAAAAAGCCAAGGCACTGGCGAGCTTCGCCGAGCACTTCAAGGACAATCCGTTGGTCATGGATCAGTGGTTCAGTGTCCAGGCCGGCAGTACGTTGCCGGGCGGGCTGGAGCGGGTCAAGGCATTGATGCAGCACCCGGCGTTCAACATCAAGAACCCGAACAAGGTGCGGGCGTTGATCGGTGCGTTTGCCGGGCAGAACCTGATCAATTTCCATGCGGCGGATGGTTCCGGGTATCGCTTCCTGGCGGATCTGGTGATCGAGTTGAACGGCTTCAATCCGCAGATTGCTTCTCGCCAGTTGGCGCCTTTGACTCGCTGGCGCAAGTATGACAATGCGCGTCAGGCGTTGATGAAGGGCGAGCTGGAGCGGATTTTGAATTCGGGGCAGTTGTCCAGTGATGTGTTTGAGGTGGTGAGCAAGAGTTTGGCTTGATGTTGGATCTTGACCTTGGCGGCCTTTGGGTCGACCAGGTTCTGGGTTGTTTTTTGTGTATATCCGTTGCTTCGGTAACGGCCACTTATGGTTTCGCCCTTACGGCGACTCACTTTTTTACAAGCGCCTAAAAAAGTAAGCAAAAAACGCTCGCCCCTGACGTACGGCCCCTCGCTGGGGCTCGGGGTACCTTCGCTCCGGCATTCATCCGGGGGCATCGCCTCCGGTCTGCTTCGCGACGACCTCCTCTCGATGTGTGCGGCTTCGCCGCACGGCGCTGCGCGCCCACCCCCGGATGAACGCCTCCACTCAGCCTGCCGATGGGGCGGGTGAATCAAGATCAAAAGCTGCAGGCGAGCTAACGCTCGGCCTGTTGAGTGGTTAGAAGCAACGGCGGTTGTATGGCGTTCTGCCCTTACTCTTGCTCTTGCTTTTGCTCTTCTGTGGGAGCCGGCTTGCCAGCGATGACCGCCTGCCAGCCGACCAATCTCTACCAGATGCCCCCAACCCCATTGTAGGAGCCAGCCTGCTGGCGATGACGGTCTCACAGCCAACCAATTCCTGCCAGATGTACTCCTCCCCTGTGGGAGCTGGCTTGCCAGCGATGACGACCTGCCAGCCAACAAACCTCCACCATATGCCATCAATCCCATTGCAGGAGCTAGCCTGCTCGCGAAAAACGCCCAGACACCCTGATCATCCAGACAGGGCACGTCATCGTTAACGACCATCGCCAGCAGGGCTGGCTCCTACAGGGGAGAATCAATGCCCAACCCAACCTATCAGGCCGGCCGGTAGGCCGCCTCGCTTCGGCTCTTGATCTTTTGCCCCTTCGGCAGGCCGAGCGTAGGTGTTCATCTGGGGGGGGGGCGCGTAGCGCCGTGCGGCGAAGCCGCACACATCGAGAGGAGGTCGTCGCGAAGCAGACCGTAGGCGATGCCCCCGGATGGACACCGTAGCGAGGGAACACCGAGCCCCAGCGAGGTGCCGTACGCCGGGGCAAAGCCTTTTGGTTCCTTTTTGGCGTTTGAAAAAGGGACTCGCTGTAAGAGCGAAACCATAAGTCGCCGTTACCGCAGCAACGGATATGTACACAACCAAACATAAGCCGCCGTTACCGCAGCAACGGATATGTACTCCGACCAAAAACACCCAATCACCCCACCTGATACCCCACCATTCAGAAAAAACAACCACCCCTGCGGTTAACAAAACATAACGTGCCGTCGATTGTCAGCCCTTCGAAAACACCGATAGGATAAGCCAGCTTCCGAAGGGGCTCTGGATTGCGGGTTTCAGGTCTATGCTCTGAAACAGGTAATCCCGGTCAGCACCCTTGCGGCGCCCAGAAAGGTTGAATGACCTAACAATAATAATGGGGGAAGGTCTATGAGTGAGCCTGTCATGGGTGTGGGTATCTGCCGCCCGCTGGCATTACGCAAATTCGCGTTGCTGGCTACAGCGCTCTCGCTGTTGGGCTCTGCCATGCTGTCAGCACCTGTGCTGGCCGCGGCTGCGCCGGCATCCGACGTTGTTTATTCCATTGAATCGGCCAAGGCCAGCAAAAGCCTGATGCTCGATGTCGTCCACGCTGGCAAGCGCCTGGTGGCAGTCGGGGATCGTGGGCATATTCTGTATTCTGATGACCAGGGTGCTACCTGGATGCAAGCCAAGGTCCCGACCCGGGCATTGCTGACCTCGGTGTTTTTCGTCGATGACCAGCACGGCTGGGCGGTCGGCCATGATGCACAGATCCTCGCCAGCGAGGACGGCGGTGTCACCTGGACCAAGCAATTCGAAGACCTCAAGCGTGAGTCGCCATTGCTCGACGTCTGGTTTCAGGACGTCAACAAAGGTTTTGCCGTAGGCGCTTACGGCGCATTGCTGGAAACCAGCGATGGCGGCAAGCACTGGGAAGACGTCAGTGATCGCCTGGACAACGAAGACCAGTTCCACCTCAACGCCATCGCCGCCGTCAAGGATTCCGGTCTGTTCATCGTCGGTGAGCAGGGCAGCATGTTCCGCTCCGCCGACTGGGGCCAGACCTGGGAAAAACTTGAAGGCCCTTACGAAGGCTCGCTGTTTGGTGTGATCGGCACCGCGCAACCTTCTACCCTCTTGGCGTATGGCCTGCGTGGCAATCTGTATCGCTCGACCGATTTCGGTAGCAACTGGGAACAGATCGAGTTGAAGGCTGAGCGCGGCGATCTGGAGTTCGGTCTGTCCGGCGGCACGCTGCTCGAAGACGGCTCCATCGTGATTGTCGGTAACGGCGGTTCGGTGATTCGCAGCAGCGACGATGGTGAAACCTTCAAAGTGGTCAACCGCGCGGATCGTATTTCCGTCTCGGCGGTCACGGCGGCAGGCAATGGCAATCTGGTTCTGGCAGGACAGGGTGGCGTTCGCGTCACCTCGCCGAACGGCACCGAGTCGGGCAAATGAGCCAGGTTAATAATAAGAAGGCGCAGCTATGACTTCCTTGAGTACTCATCACCAGGAAAAGGCGACACTCCTTGAGCGCCTGATCTTCAACAACCGCCCGGCAGTGATCTTCATCTGCCTGTTGGTCAGTATTTTCCTGTTCTGGCAGGCGACGCTGATTCGTCCGTCCACCAGCTTCGAAAAAATGATCCCGCTCGAGCACCCCTTCATCCAGAAGATGATGGAGCATCGCAACGATCTGGCGAACCTGGGCAACACCGTGCGGATCTCGGTGGAAGCCACCGATGGCGACATCTTCTCCAAGGAATACATGGAGACCCTGCGCCAGATCAACGACGAAGTGTTCTACATTTCCGGCGTTGACCGTTCCGGCCTCAAGTCGCTGTGGAGTCCGAGCGTACGCTGGACCGAAGTGACTGAGGAGGGCTTTGCCGGGGGTGAAGTGATCCCGCAGAGCTATAACGGCTCCCAGGCCAGCCTCGACATGCTGCGCAACAACGTCCTCAAGTCCGGGCAGGTCGGTCGCCTGGTGGCCAACGACTTCAAGTCGAGCATCGTCGACATCCCGTTGCTGGAGGCCTATCCGGACCCGCAGGACCAGGGCAAGTTGCTGGCCCTGGACTATCGCAAGTTCTCCCATGAGCTTGAAGACAAGATCCGCAACAAGTTCGAAGCGCAGAACCCCAACATCAAGATCCACATCGTCGGTTTCGCCAAGAAGGTCGGTGACCTGATCGATGGCCTGGTGATGGTGGTGATGTTCTTCGGGGTCGCGTTTGTCATTACCCTGATCCTGCTCTACTGGTTCACCAACTGCATGCGCAGTACCGTGGCGGTGTTGAGTACGACGCTGGTGGCGGTGGTCTGGCAATTGGGCCTGATGCACTTCTTCGGTTTCGGTCTTGATCCTTATTCGATGCTGGTGCCGTTCCTGATCTTCGCCATCGGTATTTCCCACGGCGTGCAGAAAATCAACGGCATCGCCCTGCAATCCAGTGAGGCGGACAACGCCCTGACCGCAGCGCGCCGGACCTTCCGCCAGCTGTTCCTGCCCGGGATGATCGCGATCCTCGCCGATGCCGTGGGCTTCATCACGCTGCTGATCATTGATATCGGCGTGATTCGCGAGCTGGCCATCGGTGCTTCCATCGGTGTGGCGGTGATCGTGTTCACCAACCTGATCCTGTTGCCGGTAGCGATTTCCTATGTCGGCATCAGCAAGCGCGCAGTTGCGCGCAGCAAGAAAGATGCGACTCGCGAACATCCGTTCTGGCGCTTGCTGTCGAACTTCGCCAGCCCGAAAGTCGCGCCAGTATCCATCGCGCTGGCACTGATCGCGTTCGGCGGCGGCCTCTGGTACAGCCAGAACCTGAAAATCGGTGACCTCGACCAGGGTGCGCCGGAGCTGCGTCCGGACTCGCGCTACAACAAGGACAACAACTTCATCATCAACAACTATTCCACCAGCTCTGACGTGTTGGTGGTGATGGTCAAGACCAAGTCCGAAGGCTGCTCACGCTACGAAGCCATGGCGCCGATCGACGAGCTGATGTGGAAGATGCAGAACACCGAGGGCGTGCAGTCGGCGATTTCCCTGGTGACCGTGTCCAAGCAAATGATCAAGGGCATGAACGAAGGCAACCTGAAGTGGGAAACCCTGTCGCGCAACCCGGACGTGCTGAACAACTCGATTGCCCGGGCCGATGGCCTGTACAACAACAGTTGCTCGCTGGCACCGGTGCTGGTGTTCCTCAACGATCACAAGGCTGAAACCCTGGATCGCGCGGTCCACGCCGTGCAGGACTTCGCCAAGGAACACAACACCGAGAACCTGGAGTTCATCCTGGCTGCCGGTAACGCCGGGATCGAGGCTGCCACCAACGAAGTGATCAAGAAGTCCGAGTTGACCATCCTGATCCTGGTGTACATCTGCGTAGCGGTCATGTGCATGATCACCTTCCGTTCCTGGGCGGCGACCTTGTGCATCGTGCTGCCGCTGGTGCTGACCTCGGTGCTCGGCAACGCCCTGATGGCATTCATGGGCATCGGCGTGAAAGTGGCGACCCTGCCAGTGGTGGCGCTCGGGGTGGGGATTGGTGTGGACTACGGCATCTACATCTACAGCCGTCTGGAAAGTTTCCTGCGTGCCGGTCTGCCGTTGCAGGAAGCCTATTACCAGACTCTGAAATCCACCGGTAAAGCCGTATTGTTCACCGGCCTGTGCCTGGCCATCGGCGTGTGCACCTGGATCTTCTCGGCCATCAAGTTCCAGGCCGACATGGGTCTGATGCTGACCTTCATGTTGCTGTGGAACATGTTCGGTGCGCTGTGGCTGTTGCCGGCACTGGCGCGATTCCTGATCAAACCGGAGAAACTGGCAGGGCAGAAGGGCAATTCGTTGTTCGCTCACTGATTCACGCTGCAATGAAAAAGCCGCAACCCTGGTTGCGGCTTTTTTGCATCTGAAGATCGACACACTTCCTGTGGGAGCTGGCTTGCCAGCGATTGCGGTTTAACATTGAACGATGATGTAACTGATAAGCCGCCATCGCTGGCAAGCCAGCTCCCACAGGGATAGTGGTGGTCAGGTGGGATCGCTACCCAGCACGACATTCAACGCACTGCGCGCATCATCCAGCTGCACCAGCGTCGCATGCCGCGCACCCAGGGCGTCGCGGTTTTCGATGGCGGTGAGAATCGCCTTGTGCCGTGGCAACGCCAGTTCATGCAGGTTCGGGCGTTGGTTGGAATGCTTCAAGGCCTCGGCGATGGCCACCGACAGCATGTTGCACAGGTTGGCCAGCAAGTCGTTGTGGGTAGCGTCGGCAATGCGGCTGTGGAAATCCAGGTCCGGTTGCAGCAAGGCTTCAGGCGTCGGCGCGGTTTCCATGCGTTGGTAGGCTTCGCCGATCGCGGCGATGTCGTCGTCGGTGGCGAACTGCGCGGCGAGGGCGGCGGCCGCCGGTTCGATGATGCTGCGTACACTGGTCAACAGATTGAAGAATTCATTTTGCGGGCTGCTTTGCATCAGCCAATGCAACACGTCCGGGTCGAGCATGTGCCATTCCCGACGTGGTTTGACCACGGTGCCCACTCGCGGGCGGGAGTACACCAGACCCTTGGCAACCAGCACCCGTGTGGCTTCACGCAGGACTGGCCGACTGACCGCATATTCTTCACACAGCAACGCCTCGGCGGGCAGTTTGTCGTCTGGCAGGAAGCGTCCGGAGACGATCTGCATGCCCAATTCCTGGACGATACGCGAGTGCATGCTTTTGCGGTCGGAGGGTTTGCGGTAATCCATGGGGAGTGGCGCGGTCCTGTGCGTGGAGGTGCTGCGCATGATAGCAGGCACGACACAATCTTGAGGCGGATTGATCGTTCCCACGCGGAGCGTCCGTTGAGTCATTCCCACGCGGAGCGTGGGAACGATCGGTGGAGAGGGGTCAGTGAGAATGACGCGGCACTTCGGCTCCGCGGCAGCCGACCAGGAAGTCGAAGTCGCAGCCTTGATCAGCCTGCAACACATGGTCGATGTACAGCTGACGGTAACCGCCTACCAGCAATTGCTGCGGTGGTTGCAGGTCGGCCATGCGTGCGGCCAGTTCCGCATCCGGGATGTCCAGGTGCAGCCGGCCGCTGGCGCAGTCGAGCTCGATCCAGTCGCCTTCTTTTACCGTCGCCAACGGACCGCCCGCAGCGGCTTCAGGGGCAACGTGAAGGACCACGGTGCCATACGCGGTGCCACTCATGCGCGCATCGGAAATGCGCACCATGTCGGTCACGCCCTGAGCCAGCAACTTGGCCGGCAAGCCCATGTTGCCGACTTCAGCCATGCCCGGATAACCCTTCGGCCCGCAGTTCTTCATGACCAGAATCGAGTTGGCATCCACGTCCAGCTCCGGGTCGTTGATCCGCGCCTTGTACATGTCGAAATTCTCGAACACCACGGCGCGTCCACGATGCTGCATCAATTCAGGCGTCGCGGCGGACGGCTTGAGTACCGCGCCCAGTGGCGCCAGGTTGCCGCGCAGCACGCAGATACCGCCGTCGGCGCGGATCGGGTTGTCGAGGGTGCGAATCACTTCGTCTTCGCCATAGATCGGCGCATCCTTGGTGTTCTCGCCAATGGACTTGCCGTTCACGGTCAAAGCATTCGGGTTGGGGATCAGGTTGGCCTCGCCGAGGCGACGCAGTACCGCAGGCAGACCGCCGGCGTAGTAGAACTCTTCCATCAGGAAGCGCCCGGACGGTTGCAGGTCGACGATGGTCGGCATGCCGCGACCGATGCGGGTCCAGTCGTCCAGATCCAGTTCCACGCCGATGCGCCCGGCGATGGCTTTCAAATGGATCACCGCGTTGGTCGAGCCACCAATGGCCGCGTTCACACGAATAGCGTTTTCGAAGGCTTCCTTGGTCAGGATCTTCGACAGTTTCAGGTCTTCGCGGACCATCTCCACCGCGCGCATGCCGGACATGTGCGCCAGCACATAACGGCGTGCATCCACGGCCGGAATCGCGGCGTTGTGGGGCAGGGAAGTACCGAGGGCTTCCGCCATGCAGGCCATGGTCGAAGCGGTGCCCATGGTGTTGCAGGTGCCGGCCGAGCGGGACATGCCGCCCTCGGCTGCAAGGAAGTCATCGATGGTGATGGTGCCAGCCTTGACCTGTTCGCTGAGCTGCCAGACCACGGTGCCCGAACCGATGTCCTTGCCCTTGTGTTTGCCGTTGAGCATCGGCCCGCCGGTGACGACGATGGCCGGCACGTCACAACTGGCGGCGCCCATCAGTAATGCAGGGGTAGTCTTGTCGCAACCGGTCAACAGCACCACACCGTCAATCGGGTTGCCGCGAATCGCTTCTTCAACGTCCATGCTCGCCAGGTTGCGGGTGAGCATGGCGGTCGGGCGCAGGTTGGATTCGCCGTTGGAGAACACCGGGAATTCCACCGGGAAGCCCCCGGCCTCGATCACCCCGCGTTTGACGTGTTCCGCGATCTGGCGGAAATGCGCGTTGCATGGGGTCAGTTCCGACCAGGTATTGCAGATGCCGATGATCGGCTTGCCGTGGAACTGGTGGTCGGCGATGCCCTGATTCTTCATCCAGCTGCGGTACATGAAGCCGTTCTTGTCGGCGGTGCCAAACCATTGGGCGGAGCGCAGGGTGGGTTTCTTATCAGACATGATCGATTCTCTTATTGTATGACTATATTGTTCGAGCTGAGGCGTAACATAAGCTCAAATTCGCCGCTTTGGAAGTGTTGTTGAGTAAATAGTATTACTATATAGTCATTTTCAGCGGAGGGATGGTCCTGGCGATTTGTCGCGAGAGGCGTCCCCCGAGGTTCTATAAAAACAACAATCGGAGACCGATCTCATGAGCCAGGAACTGCGGCTTATTCGTCGCATCACGCTGAAACTGATTCCCTTCCTGATCCTGCTGTACCTGATCGCCTATGTGGATCGCTCCGCAGTGGGCTTCGCCAAATTGCACATGGGCGCCGACATCGGACTGGGCGACGCGGCCTACGGTCTCGGTGCAGGGCTGTTCTTCATTGGTTACTTCCTGCTGGAAATCCCCAGCAACCTGATGCTCGACCGCTTCGGCGCGCGGCGCTGGTTTGCGCGGATCATGGTCACCTGGGGTGCAATCACCATTGGCATGGCGTTCGTCCAAGGGCCGAACAGCTTCTACGTCATGCGGTTTTTGCTCGGTGCCGCCGAAGCGGGTTTCTTCCCTGGCGTTCTGTACTACATCACCCAGTGGTTCCCGGTTCGCCATCGCGGCAAGATCCTCGGGCTGTTCATCCTGTCCCAACCCATTGCCATGATGATCACAGGTCCCGTGTCCGGCGGCTTGTTGGGCATGGACGGTGTGCTTGGGCTGCACGGCTGGCAGTGGCTGTTCATCGTTATCGGCGCCCCGGCGATCCTGCTGACCTGGCCCGTGTTGCGCTGGTTGCCTGACGGCCCTCAGCAAGTGAAGTGGATGGACCAGGCGGAAAAGGACTGGCTGACCGGCGAACTGAAAAAAGACCTCGAAGCGTACGGCCAGACCCGTCATGGCAACCCTTTGCATGCCCTCAAGGACAAGCGCGTGTTGTTGTTGGCGCTGTTCTACCTGCCGGTGACCTTGAGCATTTATGGCCTCGGTTTGTGGTTGCCGACGTTGATCAAGCAGTTCGGCGGCAGCGATCTGGTGACCGGGTTCGTGTCATCGGTGCCGTACATTTTCGGGATCATCGGCTTGTTGATCATTCCACGCAGTTCCGACCGATTGAATGATCGCTACGGCCATCTGGCGGTGCTCTATGTACTGGGCGCCATCGGCCTGTTCCTCAGTGCCTGGCTGTCGGTGCCAGTGCTGCAACTGGCAGCACTGTGCCTGGTGGCGTTCGCGCTGTTCTCCTGTACGGCGGTGTTCTGGACCTTGCCGGGCCGGTTCTTCGCCGGGGCCAGTGCGGCGGCGGGGATTGCGCTGATCAACTCGGTGGGCAACCTCGGCGGTTACATCGGCCCGTTCGTCATTGGTGCGCTCAAGGAATACACCGGCAACCTGGCTTCCGGCCTGTATTTCCTGTCGTGCGTGATGGTGTTCGGGTTGATCTTGACTGGCGTGGTTTACCGCTTGCTGGAGCGCAAGCATGTGCTGCCGGCGGATGAGTTTGCGGCCAGTGCACGTGGCGCGACCCGTACCTGACACAAAACCGGAAATCACCACCCCCCCTGTGGGAGCGGGCTTGCCCGCGATAGCAATTGATCTGGCACATCAATGTTGAATGTGCAGCCGTCATCGCGGGTAAGCCCGTTCCCACAGGGAACTGTAGTGTTTGGAATAACAGGAGAAATTTCATGCGTTTGGTTCAATTCGAATTAAGTAACGGCGAACGCCGCGTTGGTGTGGTCGAGGATGGCCTGGTGTGCGAAGTGCAAGACGCCCGCACCGTTCGCGACCTGGCCCTGGCGGCTATCGAGGCAGGCGTTGGCCTTGAGCAACAAGTACAAGCCTTGGGCCTGGGGATCAGCCACGATTACGCGCAACTGCTGACACAACTGCGCATCCTGCCACCGCTGGATCACCCGGACCCTGCGCACATGCTGGTCAGCGGCACCGGCCTGACCCACTTGGGCAGCGCCTCGGCCCGGGACAAGATGCACCAGCAGGCCGGTGACGAAGCGGCGATGACCGACACCATGCGCATTTTCAAGTGGGGCGTGGAGGGCGGTAAACCCGCCGCAGGTCAGGCGGGTGTACAACCGGAATGGTTCTACAAGGGCGACGGCAGCATCGTTGTGCGTCCCGGCCAGCCATTCCCGTTGCCGCCGTTTGCCGAAGACGCCGGTGAGGAACCGGAACTCAGCGGCCTGTATGTCATCGGCCATGACGGCAAACCGTATCGCCTCGGTTTCGCCGTGGGCAACGAATTCTCCGATCACGTCATGGAGCGCAAGAATTACCTTTATCTGGCCCACTCGAAACTGCGCAGTTGCAGTTATGGTCCGGAGTTGCGGGTCGGTGAATTGCCCCAGCATCTGGCCGGCACCAGCCGAATCCTGCGCGACGGCGAAGTCCTGTGGCAGAACGAGTTCCTCAGCGGCGAAGCCAACATGTGCCATAGCCTGGCAAACCTTGAGTTCCACCATTTCAAATACAGCCAATTCCTGCGCCCGGGGGATGTGCACATTCATTTCTTCGGCACTGCAACGCTGTCGTTTGCCGATGGCGTGCGCACGCAACCGGGGGATGTGTTCGAGATCAGCCAGGCGGAATTCGGCGCGCCGCTGATCAATGGCATCGCACCGGTTGCAGCAGCGTTCGAGCCCGGCACCGTTGGCACACTTTGAGGAATATTGAATGTCCCTGATTCTTGGTCACAACTACATCGGCGGCCAGCGCAGCGCGTTGGGTAGCGTCAAGCTGCAGAGCGTCGACGCCGAAACCGGCGAGGCATTGCCCCATGATTTCATCCAGGCCACGCCGGAGGAAGTCGATACCGCCGCCAAGGCTGCCGCTGCCGCGTTCCCGGCTTATCGCAGCTTGAGCGCAGAGCGGCGCGCGCAGTTTCTGGACGCGATTGCCTCTGAGCTGGATGCGCTGGGTGATGATTTCGTCTCTCTGGTTTGCCGCGAAACGGCACTGCCGGCAGCGCGGATCATCGGCGAACGGGGCCGCACCAGTGGGCAGATGCGTCTGTTCGCCAACGTGCTGCGTCGCGGCGATTTCTACGGTGCGCGTATCGACAAGGCACTGCCGGACCGTCAACCGCTGCCGCGTCCCGACCTGCGCCAGTACCGTATCGGTCTCGGCCCGGTGGCGGTATTCGGCGCTAGTAATTTTCCCTTGGCGTTCTCGACTGCCGGTGGCGACACCGCGTCGGCATTGGCTGCCGGTTGCCCGGTGGTGTTCAAGGCCCACAGTGGCCACATGGCAACGGCCGAGCACGTCGCTGACGCGATCATCCGGGCGGCGGAAAAAACCTCGATGCCGGCCGGTGTGTTCAACATGATTTATGGCGGTGGGGTCGGCGAAGCGCTGGTCAAGCATCCGGCGATTCAGGCGGTGGGCTTTACCGGGTCGCTCAAGGGCGGTCGGGCATTGTGCGATATGGCCGCGGCGCGCCCTCAACCGATTCCGGTGTTCGCCGAAATGTCGAGCATCAACCCGGTGATCCTCCTGCCCGAGGCGTTGCAGGTGCGTACCGAGACCATTGCCCGTGAGCTGGCGGCCTCGGTAGTGCAAGGTTGCGGCCAGTTCTGTACCAATCCGGGGTTGGTGATTGGTATTCGCTCGCCTCAGTTCAGCGCGTTCCAAAAACTGCTGGCCGATGTGATGGCGGATCAGCCGGCGCAAACCATGCTCAATGCCGGGACGCTGGCCAGCTACGGTAAAGGCCTGCAAAAGCTCCTCGATCATCCGGGCATCGAGCAACTGGCGGGTCAACCGCAGCAGGGACGTCGGGCGCAACCCCAGTTGTTCAAGGCTGATGTCAGTTTGTTGATCAACGGCGATGAAGTACTGCAGGAGGAAGTGTTCGGGCCGACCACCGTCGTTGTCGAAGTGGCGGATCAAGCGCAGCTGAGCGCTGCGTTGAACGGCCTGCACGGTCAACTGACAGCGACCATCATCGGCGAACAGGCGGACTTCCAGCAGTTCAGCGAACTGACGGCGTTGCTGGAACTGAAGGTCGGTCGAATCCTGCTCAATGGCTATCCGACGGGTGTCGAAGTGTGTGATTCGATGGTCCATGGCGGACCGTATCCGGCGACCTCGGATGCCCGCGGCACGTCAGTGGGCACCCTGGCGATCGATCGTTTCCTGCGCCCGGTATGTTTCCAGAACTACCCGGACAACCTGCTGCCGGATGCCCTGAAAAATGCCAATCCGTTGCGCATTCAGCGGCTGGTGGATGGCAAGCCATCGCGCGAGGCCATCTAACGACCGGGTTCCCTGTGGGAGCGAGCTTGCTCGCGATGACGGTGTATCAGCCAACGCAATTGTTGGCTGACATACCGTCATCGCGAGCAAGCCCGCTCCCACAGGTTTGTGTGGAACAATCATCAAGGGCATGAGCTATCATTGCGTTTTTCCCATTCAAAGATCGACTGCCATGACAGCTGCAACCGACACCTTGCTCAACGCCCTCGAACACTGCGGGATGGTGGAAATCAATGGGCTGCATGCCTTCGAATTCGCCCTCGATGAGGACGACAATCTGCACATCGAATGCATGGATGGCCGCAATGCGTTGCACTGGGAGTTCACCCCGGCGCAGATCCAGGCCGCGACGTTCGACGCCACACTGCAAAGCTGGCTGATCAGCGATAACAACGGCGAACACCGACTGGTGTGCCTCGGCGATGTCGTCAGTGGCGACAACGACGACGATGAACCTGCGGATGAATAAGCTGTGGCCACTGTTAATCGCCGGCAGCATGGGCGCGATGGGCGTTCAGGCAACGTGGGCCGATGATTATCAATTGCTCGTGGGTTCGTACACCGGTGGGCAGAGCCACGGCATTTACCGGCTCAATTTTGACAGCGCAACCGGGCAGATCGCCGCCAGGCCCTTGCAAGTCATTCAAAGCGAAAACCCGTCGTGGCTGACCCTTTCCAAGGATCAGCGGCACCTGTTTGTGGTCAACGAAAACGGCCCGGGCCAGAAAGATCCGGTTGGGCGTGTCAGCAGCTACTCGATTGACCCGAAAAGCCAGGCACTGAGCCTGATCAATCAGGTGCAGAGCCTGGGCAATGAGCCGACGCATTCGAGCCTGAGCAACGATGCCAGCCATTTGTTCGTCAGCAATTATTCGGTGGCCGAAGACCCGGGCGGGACCCTGGCGGTGTTGCCGATCGGCGCTGATGGCGCGCTCAAGCCCGTGGTGCAGATGAGCAGTCACCCGGCCAGTCGGGTCAATGCCGAGCGGCAGATGTCAGCGCACGTGCATTCGACGGTTCCATCGCCCGATGGCAAGTTCGTGTTCTCCAATGACCTGGGTGCGGACAAGGTTTTTGTCTACCGTTTCGACCCAAAGGCCAATCCGCAACTGCCGTTGACCCCGGCCACGCCAGCTTTCGTCCAGCTACCGCCCGGTAGCGGTCCGCGTCATCTGCTGTTCAGCGCCGATGGCAACCACGCTTGGTTGACCATGGAAATGAGCGCCCAGGTCGCCGTGTTCGACTACCGCGATGGCAAGCTTGAACAAACGCAGCTCGTTGAGCTGGCAGCCGGTCAGCCGGTTACCGACAAAGCCGCTGCTGCGCTGCACAGCTCGGCCGACGGCAAATTCCTCTACGTCAGTAACCGTGGCACCGCCAATCAGTTGCTGGTGTTCGCCATCGACCCGGCGACCGGCCATCTCAAGGAGCTGCAACGCCGAGCGGTGGAGGGCGATCATCCGCGTGAATTCAGCCTCGATCCAAGCGGCAAGTTCGTGCTGATCGCCAACCAGAAAAGTAACCAGATTGTCGTCATCGAACGCGACGCCAACACCGGTTTGCTGGGCAAGACCGTACAAAAACTGCCGATGGACGCCCCGAGCGACCTCAGGTTTTTGCTGCGACAATAGGCCGCAGTCCCCGGTTTGCGGGGCCTGCGTCTTTCTATCAATGAGGCTGATATGTGGTAATGCTACAAAGCATTTCAAGGCCTCGTTCTTCGAGGGTTAAGTTTGCTTCACGGCCCCACCGGGCATGCAAGCCAACTGACTTCGAGGAATACAGCATGAACTTCAATCTCTTCTCCGTAATCGCCGCGTCCGCCATCTCTGCCACCGTGGCTCTGCCAGCCAGCGCCAACGTTGAAATCAGCGACAAAAAATCCCACACCCAGAGCTACACCCAGAAATACTTGCAACAAAGCGCTAACTTCTACGCCGCGCTGGATCACAAAACCCAGCACTGAAATTTCCTTTCTGCTGCCTTTATGCAGGAGCGAAGTCACTTGCCGATCGAGGTTCAACCACTCGAAAAGCGCTGAAGTGATGTCGCTCCTGCATAACGCATTTACGACAGCATCAAATTGCCATCAAGGTATCGCTTGATATCATCTGGCCAGCGGTTTAAATTTGGCGCGAATTTATTGACTCCTTCCCAAGAAAAGGATCGACAATATGGCGATGCGTCTGGCCGTGGTTTTGCTGTTTCTCTATTCGACCCCGATTCTGTCAGCGGCAGAGCCGATTTCCGGCGAGCCTGACGCGGCCCGCGAGCGCATGATCAGTTTTATTGAAGACTGAGATAGTCTGGCTTAATGATCAACGAAGTTGATATCTGGTATAGACGAGACTCGTTGGTTCTTGGGGCTGTTTTGATTGAATCTGTGGACTCTGAAACATGTCCACGGAGTTCATCATGGCCCACGCAATCATCACTTCCGCCAAACGCGGCGCCTATGTGGCTATCGGTCTTTACCTGGTCATGGTGCTGGTTGTCAGTCTTTCGCCGCAGTCACAACAAACCTACGAAGCGCCGATTCAGGTCGCCCATCCTGGTATCCAGTTTGAACACCGCGCCCAACAGGCAATGGTCGATCAAGCTGACCTCGCAGGAGTCGGCGGAGCATGAACAGATGCAAACTCTTGGTCATCGCCTTCCTGGCTTTCATCACCAATGGATTTTCCTTGCTGGGGATCGGGCAAGGTTCGATAGGTGGTGTAGCGCGGGCCATCGAAGCTAACCACAACATTGCGCGTAACATCGACATCGCCAAGGGCATGGGCCTGCTGGCCGGTAATCCGCCAGTCGAACCTGAAAGCAGTTTTTTCGGGCCGTTCCAGGTCGATTGCTCGGTGATCGGAATGTGCGAAGTATTGGCCTGATTCCTTGAAACACCACCGTCCTTGTAGGAGCAAGGCTTGCCCGCGATGTTTTTTTGCGTCCTTGACGGCCCCATCGCGGGCAAGCCTTGCTCCTACAGGTATCGGTTACTTCTTCATGATTGAAGTGAACAGGTCTGACTCCAGAAACCGTTGCAGCCACGCCTGTAAATGCCGATACGGCGTCTGCGCGAACCAGTCGCGATCGACATGGGCGAATTGCCGTATGAACGGCATCAGCGCCACATCGGCCAGGCAGGGGTGTTGCGCCAACAAGTAGTCGCGACGCTCCAGCAGTTGATCCAGCTTGTGCAAAAACTGCGAGCCCTCGGCGCGATAGGTTTCCATCGGTTGCTCGGGGTAGCGTTCGGCGTACTTGTAGCGATTGAGATGAATTTTGAACGACTGATCGTTTTCCGCGATCAGCTCTGCGACTCGCAACTGCCCTTGCGGATCATCCTTGAGCAGCCAGTCCTGCGGATCGTTTTGTGCCAACGCCCAACGCATGATGTCCAGGCTTTCCTCGATCACTTGGCCGTCGACGCTGAGCACCGGCACCGTGCCTTTGCTCGATAGCGCGAGCATCTCTGGCGGCTTGGCCTTCAGGCTCACTTCGACGATGTCCACGGCAACGCCGGCGTAGCGCAAGGCCATGCGCGCACGCATGGCGTATGGGCAACGTCGGAACGAATACAGCGTACTCATTTCACCTCCAGCGTGCTGAGACCGTTGCCTTGGCGGCGCACCTGAATCTGCACCGGAATGCGCTCATGCATTTCCTGCACATGGGAAATCACCGCAACCTTGCGACCTTGCGCCTGCAAGCCGTCGAGCGCGTCCATGGCCAGTTGCAGCGACTCGGGGTCCAGACTGCCGAAGCCTTCGTCGATGAACAGCGATTCGATTTTCAAGGTGCTTGAAGCCATTGAGGCGAGCCCAAG
This sequence comes from Pseudomonas sp. Sample_10, assembly GCF_004321495.1. Lineage (NCBI taxonomy): Bacteria > Pseudomonadati > Pseudomonadota > Gammaproteobacteria > Pseudomonadales > Pseudomonadaceae > Pseudomonas > Pseudomonas sp. Sample_10. The sequence continues at coordinate 53,343 of NZ_RCOE01000034.1, read as the reverse complement.
CGCCAGGGCCAGCGACACCAGGAAAGTCTCGCCACCCGACAGCGAATGCACCGAGCGCAGTTCGTCACCCATCTCGGTGTCCATCACCAACAGGCCGAGCATGCTGCCGCCACGCTTGAGGCGATAACGGCGCACCAGTTGCCGCAGTTGCACGTTGGCGTGGTGCACCAACAGGTCGAGGTTGTAGGCCTGGGCGATCTTGCGGAAGGTGTCGCCAGTGGCGGAACCGATCAGAGCATTCAGGCGCGCCCAGCGCTGGAACTCGGCGTAGGCCTTGGCAATTTGCTCGGCCAGCGCCTGATTGGCATTCTGCCGTCGCTGATCTTCGGCTTGCTCGGCGCGCAGTTCGGCGCATTGTTGCTCGCTGAGGTTGAATTGACCTTGCAGGTCGGCGAGGGCGCCGGCGAGTTGTTCGGCATCGAGATTGCCGTTGTGCAGCGCTTGATGGTCGGCCAGACGCTGGTCACGTTCCTGCAGCAGTACCTTGGCCTGCTCAACGGCTTTTTCGTTGTGCTGCAAGCGCTGACGCAGTTCGCTGACCTGAGTGTCATCGACACGCAGCAGGTCTTCGAGACCGCCGTCGTCCAACTCAGGATGACGCGCGCGCCACTCGGCGATTTTGCCCGTCAGCTCGCGGTCTTCGTTTTCCAGGATCTGCTGACGCTCCTGTTGTGCTTTCAACTGCGTAACGATCTGCACACATTGCGTGCGCACGTTCTGCAGTGCCTGGGCCGTTGAGTTTTCGGCGTTGCGCGCCTGTTCCACAGCCTGTTCGAGCTGCTGCTGCCAGTGCTCGGCGCTGCCGTGTTCACCCAGCAGCTGCGCGAGTTTCGCCTGGCTGGCCTGTTGCTGGGCGGCCAGTGCGTTGAATTGCTGTTGGGCGCTTTGCAACTGTTGCGCGCGGCTGAGCTGGCGATCCTGTTCCTTCTCCAGCATTTGCTGGCGTTGCTGCTGTTCGGTCAACTCTTCTTTGTGCTGATCGGCTTGCGCCAGGCGCTCGGCAATTTGCCGATCCAGCTGCAGGAAGGTCGCCGCAGGCTCGACGCGCAGGGCTTCCAAGGTGTCTGCCGGTAGCAGGCTGGCGAACGCGCTGAGTTCCTCATCGAGTCGCTGACGGTCGCTGCTCAGTTCCCGTTGTTGATCGCTCAGGTGCTGCGCCGCTTGCTGATGCGCGGTTTCGGCGTTGCGCAGTTGCTGGGTCAGACGCGCCGCGTCCTGTTGCAGGGTGAGCAGGGCGCTCTGGCGTTGCTCGTCCTGGGTGATGCTCTGGTTCAATTGCTCGTTTTGCCGGGCCAGCCAGGCGTCGCGCTTGTCGGCGTCCTGATTGAGCAACGTGGTTGCCAGCGGATGCGCTTCAAGGCTCGGCGTCAGCGCCTGAAGCTGGGCGGTCAATTGCTCCTGTTGTTGCAACAGCTCTTTCTGTCGGGCGATCACGCCACCGACGTCGGCGCGCAACTCGGTGAGTTTTTCCTTGAGCCGATCCACCGCTTGCTGCGCGCTGGCCTGTTCGGATTCATCATGACGGCCGAGGCTTTGCAGCAGGGCCTGCGGCTGATGATACGGATGCTCGTTGCTGCCACAGACCGGACACGGCTGGTCATCCTGCAACTGCGTGCGTAGCTCTTCGACACTGGCGCTGCGAGCCAGACGCTGACGCTCGAGCAGTTCACGGGTGACGTTGAGGGTTTGCTCGGCGACGCTGAGTTCGGCTTTGGTCTTCACCCCGTCCTCAGTCAACCGCTCGCGCTCCAGTTGCGCATCGAGCAGGCGCTGATGCAGCTCGGCGCCGTGTTTTTCCAGCGCTTGCTGACTGGCCCAGAGCCGCGTCAGGTCTTCGACGGCACGCAGCTGTTTACGATTGTCCTGCAGCAGATTGCCGAGGATGCCGATTTGCTCGGCGACGGCTTCGGGCTCGGCGCCAGCCTCTTTGAACAACACTTCCAATTGTTGCTTTTGCTCGGCCAGCGCTTGGGCGCTGTGCGCGGCGCTCCGTTCGAGGCTGGCCAGTTCGGCCTGGCCCTTGTGCAGGCGATTGCCGATCAACATCAGTTGTTGCAAGCGGTCGCGATAGGCATTCCACGCATCGCTCAGCGGCGCCAGAGAGGCGCTTTGTTCCAGCTCGGCGGCAATCTTTTGCAGGCGCTCGGCGACCTGAACCTGTTTTTCCTGCAACGCCTGAATCGCGCTCTGGCCTTCGGTGCAGGCCTGCTCGGCAGCTTGTCGGGTTTCGGCGCTGAGGGCGGTGTCCCTGGCGAGGCGGGCGAGGGTGCTTTGCTCTTCAAAGGCCTGACGCAACAGCGGGGCGCTTTCGCTGTGTCGCTGCTGCGCTTGGCTCAGGGCAATTGTTGCCGACTCGAGCGCCTGCTCCAGTTGCGTCTGCCGCTGGTTGAGTTCGCCGTGCTGGCGAGTGTGCTCGGCAATTTGTTCGGCCAGCGGCGTCAGTTGCGCATCGAGCCCAGTCTTGCGGGCGAACTGGTGTCGTTGCGGGGCGAGTTGTTCAAGGCGCGTGAGTTTCAGGCGCTCGCCGGCCAGAGCTTCCCACGTTTGCTGCGCACTGTGCAGTTGCTCGGCGGCGGCTTGCTGCGCATCTTGCAACTGACGCAAATCCTTGAGCCAGCCATGCTGTTGTTCCAGTTGTTTGAGCTGTGCCTGTTGCAGCTTCAATTGTTGCTGGGCGGCGTTGAAGCGCGAATCCAGTTCGGCCCGGTCTTCAGGAGACAGCGGCGTGACACCGCTGGCCTGATCCTGCAACAGCTTGTGGGCTTCGCGGGCTTCCTTGGCCTTGTCGAAGGCGCGGCGACCGAGGCGGGTGTAGAGCGCGGTGTCGGTGAGCTTTTCCAGCAGTTCGCTGCGGTCGTTGTCATCGGCCTTGAGAAAGGCACTGAACTCGCTCTGCGCCAGCAGCACGGCGCGGGTGAACTGTTCGAAATTCAGGCCCAGGGCGGCTTCGAGCTGGCTTTTGTATTCGCCTTTCTGGCTGGCCAGCAGTTGATCCTGATCGATATCGCGCAGGCTCTGGCGGCTGGCTTGCAACTTGCCACCGGCCTTTTCCCGGGCGCGGTTGGCCTCCCAGCGTGCGCGGTAGCGACGACCATCGACCCCGACGAAATCCACTTCGGCATAGCCTTCGCCAGTACCACGGCGCAGCAAGGTGCGCGGGTCACCGGTGCCGATTTCGCCATCGGCATCGGGCACCTTGGCGTCGCGTCCGGTGTTGTTCAGGCGCGGTACGGCACCGAACAGGGCCAGGCACAGGGCGTCAAGCAAGGTGCTTTTACCGGCGCCGGTCGGTCCGGTAATCGCGAACAAACCGGCGCTGGCCAACGGTTCGGCGGTGAAATCGATTTCAAACGGGCCGGCCAGGGAGGCAAGGTTTTTCAGGCGGATCGCGAGGATCTTCATGGTTGTTCGCTCTCCAGCTGTACGTCTTGCAATAGCTCGGCAAAGTCTTTGAGCGTTTGTTCGTCAACCTCACTGCCGTAGCTGTCCTGCCAGGCACGGCGGAACAGTTCCTGAGGTGTGAGCTGGTCGAGCTCGATCAAGGCGTCGCCCTCGTCGGCGCCTTCGCGGTTGCCGTTACCCGCGTATTCGGCGGCGATTCGCACCAGACGCACGGCCTTGCCTTGCAGCGCGGTTTCGATTTGGTTGCGCAGGTCTGGCTGCGGCTCGTCCAGACGAACCCGCACTTCAAGCCAGGGTTGGCGTTGGTAGTCGGCCAGCAGATCGATATTGGGCAGATCGGCCAGTTGCAGGAGGATTTCTGCCAGAGGCGCCGGGCCAATGCGTTGCAGATTGACCGCACGGGGGATCAGTCTCGGTTCAACGCTGACCAGGGTTTCGCCATCGAGCGTGATGTCGAGAATCTGGTGTTGATAGCCGATCTCGGAGAACGACAGCGGGATTGGCGAGCCGCTGTAGCGAATACGTTCTTCACCGTTGACCTTCTGCGGTTTGTGCAGGTGGCCCAAGGCAACGTAGCTGATACTCGGCCCAAACAGGCTGGCGGGCAGGGCTTCGGCATTGCCGATGATCAGGCTGCGCTCGGAGTCTTCCGAGACCGAACCGCCGGCCATGTGCGCATGGCTGATGGCGATCAGCGCCTGGCCCTTCTTGCGTTTGGCGTTGGCTGCCTCGATCAGCCATTCATGAACCTGTCCGATGCCGCGCAGATAATTGTCGCCCAAGTGCGGGCCGGTGACTTCGGCAGGCCGCAAGAACGGTAGCGCCAGGCACCAGGCGACGGTTTTACCTTTTGCGTTCGGCAGCGGTAACAGCAAACGTTCGGCGTCGAGTTGCCCGTCGTCCAGCCACAACACGCGGCCCAACGCATGAGTGCGCAAACGGCGCATCAACGGCGCGGGCAATTCGATCCGTGAACCGGAATCGTGGTTGCCGGCAATCATCACGATGGTCAGCAACGGTTGCTGCTCGTGGGCGCTGACGATGAAGTCGTAAAGACGTTCCTGGGCTTTGACCGGTGGGTTGACCGTATCGAAGATATCGCCGGCGATCAGCAGCACATCCGGTTGCTGCAGTTTGAGCTGGCGCAGCAGCCAGTCGAGAAAACAACCGTGCTCGAAATCGCGATCCTGGCCGTGCAGGTTCTGCCCGAGGTGCCAGTCGGAGGTGTGAAACAAGCGCATGACAAATTCCATACAGAAGCTGTGGCCATGTGAGGTGTGACCACGGCTTTTTGATTATTTGGGATAAAGCGGCGGCAAGCCGCTGTCAGCTACCGGGTCCTGGACCCGTTCGGCTATCGGAATGGTGCGAATCACCCGCCACAGTTCTTCACCTTGCCAATGCTGGCCGGTCTCGCTGTAGAGCGCGCCGTTCAGACCGTCGAGCGCGTCGGACAAGGGGACGAAGCGGGCGGCCATGTCGGCCAGGGTTTCCGGTTGTTGCCTGGCCCAGGCGTCGAGGGCCTGGCGGGTGGCGTGGGGGTCGTTGGCCTGGCAGGCACGCTTGAGGTCGTCGAGCACGGTGCGCGGGCTCGGGCCGGTTTGCGCGGCGCGCAGGATTGCCGGTTGCCAGCGCGCCCGCCACCACAGGCCGAAGCCGAGCAGGGTGGTACAGGCCAGAATCAGCGTGCTGAGTTGCCAGCGCCACAGCGTTTCGCTGTCGGCGGTGGCATTGGTCGGGGCAGTGCCGGCCGGTGTATCGACCATCAGGCTTGGATTGGCCGCCACTTGCAGGGTTCGGGCGGGCAGGCTGGTGTGTTCCAGATGATCTTCAAAGGTGTTCCACCAGACCACTTCAACCGACGGCAATTCGATCGAACCGCTTCGGGACGGAACCAGCGCTTCACGGTCTTCGCGACTGCCAACCAGGCCGCGTTCACTGTTCTGGTTGCCCAGCACCGGCTGATCCGGATAACGGCGCAAGCCGCTGACTTCGGTACCCGGCAGCGGCGGCAGTTGCGAGCTGGACAGCCCTTCGGCGGTGACTTTAAGGCTGCGCGTCAGCGAGTCGCCGACCTGGACATGTTCCGGCTCCGGGCTCCAGCTCTCGCTCAGGCTCAGGCTGCGCGCCGGCAGCCACGGCAGGTCGGCAGGGTAGGTGATGGGTTTGGCCTTGACTGTCAGCAGGAGTTCGCCGGAGCTGACACGCATGAGTTTTCCCGACTTCGGCGCTTGGGTCGAGGCGTCCTTGGCGGGCTGCGCGTCCACCAGGGCAGCGTTGAAAATCTGCCCCGGAATGATCAGTTCGCCGCTGTGCTGCGGATAGATCGCGTAGCGCATTTCAATAACGCCGTGGCGCACACCGTTGATGTCTTTTTCGTAGGTGCGCGATTCGCCGAGCTGTTCGATGCGCGTATCGGGAATCTGCAGCGGGGGCAAGCTGCTGTCGTCGTACAGCGGCACCGAATGGTAGATGCGCAAGGTCAGGATCGCCTGGGCTTGCACGTAGACGCTGGTTTGATCGAGGCTGGCGTCGATGAACACCGCGGCCTGTTTGCTCGGATTGTTCTGGCTTTCGCTCGCGACCACTTGCACGGTAATCGGTTGGCTCTGCGCGTCACCGAGCGTCAATGGCGGAATTTCCACGCTGCCGTTCTGCAATGGCAACAGCGTGACAATCCAGCGGGTGGTCGCGCGATTGTCGCCACTGAGCGTGTTCAATTGGTTGACCTGGCGTGTGCCTCGGACTTCGAACAGCGGCTCCAGCGGCGTCAGGTCAGGTTTGCCGAATTGGGTGACGTCGTTGGATTCCAGGGTCAGCTCGACCGTCTCGCCAGAGTTCAGGCGCGCGCGATCGACACTGGCGACCAGCTCGGCTGCCTGGACCTGCGAAGTGCAGACCAGCAAGGCGATGGTGAAAGCGGTGAAGCGGGTCATCGAGTTTTTCCCTGATCCTGATGTTGTTGCTGTTCGTACCAGAATTTGCGCCTGAGCAATTCTGCCGGGTCGTCCGGAATCTGCCGCAGCCATTGCTCCAGTGCCTGTTGCTGCTCGCCTTCGATGCTGTCGCTGGCCGGGCGCATGGGCGGTGTAGTGTGCTGTTCGTCACCCAGCTCGCTGCCCGGGACTTCGTTGGCGCCGGGACGCGGAGGCAGGGTCGACGGTTGCTCGGTATCGCTGGCCTGATGATCGGTGGCTTTCGGTTCGCCATTGCTCAACGGTTGAGCCTGGGTGCCGGGCGGTGTTTCCTGCTCATTGACCTGGGGCGTTGCGTTGGCGGTGTTGTCCGGTTCGGCTGCAGCCGGGGATACCTTTTGCTTGAGCAGACTTTCCACCAGTGCCTTGTTGGTCAACGCCGGACGCAAATCCGGTTGCCGCTCGAGGGCCTGTTCGTAAGCATCCAGCGCCGCCTCCAGTTCACCACTTTTAGCCAGGGCGTTGCCACGATTGTAGTGGGCGTGGGCGTCGTTGCCTTCGGCGAAACGCTGGGCGGCCCCAGTGTAATCACCGGCCTCATAGAGGGCCACGCCTTGCCATTGGTGATCGGCAAAGTGTTGCGCGGCTTGCGCCGGGCGGTTTTGCTTGAGCAAGTGCAAGCCCTGTTGGTCGGGGCGCAACCACAGGTCCTGGAATTCAAAGGCTTGGCTGGGCTGTGGCAGTGCCAGCAACAACGGCAGGCACAACAACCAGCCACGGCGACCAGCGCAAGCCGCCAGAAGCAATAGCGGCAACAACAGCCAATAACCCTGATCGGCCCAAGTATCCAGGCGCAAGGTCTGGCCATCGTTACGCAAGTTGCGTGGGCCATCGAGCAAACCGAGGGCACGCAGATCCGCGTCGCCCAGGCGTGCATGGCGATAGCGCCCGTCCAGATCTTTGGCAAAGGCTTTCAGTCCGGGGTCATCCAGATGCGGCACCAGAATGGCGCCCTGTTCGTCCTTGAGAAAACTGCCGTCCTCCTGAGTGATCGGCGCGCCTTCGGCGGTGCCGACGCCAATCATCAGCCATTGTGTTGATTTGCCACTCAGCGCGCGGCGGATGCCTTCGCGTTCGGTTTCCGTGAGGGATGAGCCGATCATCAGGATCCGACCGTCTCCCAGCGCTGCTTGCTCCAGCAATGCGAGGGCCTTGGCTACCGCCAGATCAGCGCGGTGGCCGGGTTCCGGCATCAGCGACGGCTTGAGTGCATCCAGCAAGTTGCGGCTGGTCGACAGGTCGTCCGACAACGGCACCAGCGTGTGGGCGCTGCCGGCATAGACGACAATGGCGGTCTGCGCATCGCTACGGTATTGCAGCAGGTCAAACAGCTTGCGCCGGGCTTGTTCCAGGCGGTTGGGCTGGACGTCGGTGGCGAGCATTTCCGGGGTCAATTCAAGGATGACCACCAGCGGATCGGCAGGTTTCTGGCTGAGTTGTTCTACTCGCGACCAGCTCGGGCCGAGCAGCGCGAAAACCGTCAGTAGCCACGCCACACCCAGCGCGACCCAAGGTAATTTACTGTCGCGGCCATTGCCACCACTGAGCAGCGCCGCGTGAAAGGCTGGCGGCAGGATCATCTGCCAGCGGCCGGCGCGCTTCTGCCGGTGCCAGAGCTGCCAGAGCAGCCAGCCTAGCAATGGCAACAGCAGCAACCACCCTGGGCGGAACCAATACGGCCAGAGCGCGCTCATCGGCGTCTCCGCAGGCGCAGGCGTTTAAGACGCTGGCGCCAGTCAGGTAGTTGCGTTTGCAAAAACAGATCCTTGGTAAACAGCCGTTGAAGAGGGTTGTCCGGCCAGAGTTCGCGTGCCACCAATAAAATGCTCAATAACAGCGCAATCGCCAACGGCCAGTGATACAACGCCTGGGCTGGACGAGCCTGGGTCGGTTGCTGGGTCACGGGCTCCAGTTGATCGAGGGTAGCCTTGATGGCCTGCAACTCCTTGCCATCACGTGCGCGGAAATACTGGCCGCCGGTAGCTTCGGCGATGGACATCAGGGAGGGTTCATCAAGATCCAGGCTTGGGTTGATGCCGAGAAAACCCAAGGTGCCGCTTTGTTCCGGGTCTGCGCCGATGCCGATCGGATAGATTTTCACCCCTTCCTTGGCCGCCAGTCGCGCCGCCGTCAGCGGATCGATCTCGCCACCGTTGTTGGCGCCGTCAGTGACCAGGATCAGTACCCGGCTTTGGGCCGGCCGTTGGCGCAGGCGTTTGAGGCCCAGGCCAATGGCGTCGCCGATGGCGGTGTTCTTGCCGGCAATGCCGATGCGCGCCTCATCGAGCCAGACACGCACCGTGTGCCGATCAAAGGTCAGCGGGGCCTGAAGGTAAGCCTGGCTGCCGAACAGGATCAGGCCGACCCGATCGCCCTCGCGGCTTTCCAGGAAGTCGCCGAGCAAATGCTGGACCAGCGTCAGGCGGCTGACGTCCTCGTCCTGCCATTGCATGTCGGGGTAGTCCATGGAACCGGAGACGTCGACCGCCACCAACAGATCCCGGCCACTGGCGGCAATCGGCAGCGGGTCGCCGAGCCATTGCGGGCGCGCGGCGGCGGTCAACAACATCAGCCACAACAGCAGGAACGGAGCCTGTTGGCGCCAGGCTGGCAGATTGGCCCGGGCGCGACGCCCAGCCAGGCCTTCGAGGTCGTTGAGGAAGCTGACTTTGAGCGCCGGTTCGCCACTGTCGGCCACCGGCAACACGATGCGCATCAGCCACGGCAAGGGCAGCAGGGCAAAAATCCACGGCCAGGCGAACTCAAACATGTTTGCGAATCCAGGTTTCAACCGCCTGGGTCAGGCCGGCGATGGCCTTGTCGTCGAGCTTGCATTCGGGCTTGTAGGCGCCTTCGACCAGCACCATCCAGCGGGTCAGGCCGGCAGCCGGGCAGCGGTTGTCGAGGAATGCCAGCCATTTGCGGCCATTGAGGGTATGGCTCTGGCTGTAAGGGTAGTGGTTGCGGCAAAGACGCTTGAGCAAGCCGTTGAGTTGCTGCAACCAGGCGCCGGCCGGAGCACCGTCGTAAGGCTTGGGCATCAGCGCCAGTTCGGCCAGCGCGGCGACGCGTACCGGGTCCAGCGGTTGTTCGGCACGCACGACGGGGCGTTTGTTGGGAATGAATCGGCGCAGCTTCCACACGCCGAAACCAATGATCGGCAACAGCAACAGCAAGAACCACCAGCCCGGCGCAGGAGGCCAGAATCCGATCTGGGGCGGAGAGATCAGTGGTTGCAGTTGATCGAGACCGTTCATCGGCCTTTTCCTGGTTTCTGCGGGTTCAAGTATTCGCGCAGCTGTTCGACCATTTCGCTTTGGGTGCTCAAGGGCATCAGCAATACCCGCAGCTTTTGCGCGAGCAATTCCCAGCGGGCGATGCGGCTTTCAGCCTGGGCACGGTAGGTCTGACGCAGATCGAAGTTGAGCGTGTCGAGCTCCAGTTGTGCGCCGCGTTCAGCAAAGCGCAGCAGCCCGGCTGCAGGCAGGGCATGATCCAGCGGGTCGGAAAGAGGCAGCAGCAACAGATCACAATGGCGCGACAACAGGCTCAGCTGTTGTTCGGCGCTTTCCGACAAGGCGCGCTCATCGCAAATCACGATCGCCAGGCTGCCGGGGCGCAATACCTCGCGGGCGCGGCGCAGGGCAATGCCGAACGCGTCGCGATCCGGCTCGCTTTCGGTGTGCAGCGACTGATTGACCCGTACCAGGCGGTTGAGCAATTGCAACAGGCTTTGTTTGCTGCGGCGGGGCTTGATTTCGTAGTGCTCGTTGTCGCCGAACACCAGACCGCCGACCCGGTCATTGTGGCCCAGTGCGGCCCAGCCGATCAGCGCTGCGGCCTGGGCGGCGAGCACCGATTTGAACATCAGGCCCGAGCCGAAAAACAGTCGGCGGCTTTGCTCGACCATGATGAAAATCGGCCGCTCGCGTTCTTCATGGAACAGTTTGGTGTGTGGTTCTTGCGTTCGGGCGGTGACGCGCCAGTCGATGGTGCGCACGTCGTCGCCGGCCTGATAGACCCGCACCTGATCGAAATCCACCCCACGCCCGCGCAGCTTCGAGTGGTGCAGGCCAATCAGCGGGCTGCGTTGGCTCGGCGTGGAAAACAGCTGCACTTCACGCACGCGATGGCGCATCTCGATCAGCTCGGCCAGCGTGACGCGGATGCCCGGTTGAGACGGCAGGAGGGCGTTCATCGGACTCAAGCGACAGCTACGACGTCGAGAATCCGCTGGACCACTCGGTCCTGATCGATGCCAGCGGCTTCGGCTTCAAAGGAGAGAATGATGCGGTGACGCAGCACATCGAACAGTACCGCCTGAATGTCTTCCGGGCTGACGAAGTCGCGCCCGGCAAGCCAGGCGTGGGCGCGGGCGCAGCGGTCGAGGGCAATCGAGCCGCGAGGGCTGGCGCCATAGGCGATCCATTCGGCCATCTCCGGGTCGAATTTGGCCGGGGTGCGGGTGGCCATGACCAGTTGCACCAGATATTCCTCCACGGCGTCGGCCATGTACAAGCCGAGGATTTCCTTGCGTGCGGCGAAGATCGCCTGTTGGCTGACCCGGCGTTCGGGTTTGGTTTCACCATTCAACGCTTCGCCACGGGCCTGTTGCAGGATGCGGCGTTCGACGGCGGCATCCGGGAAGCCGATTTTCACGTGCATCAGGAAGCGGTCGAGCTGCGCCTCAGGCAGTGGATAGGTGCCTTCCTGCTCGATGGGGTTTTGCGTGGCCATCACCAGGAACAGCGGCGACAACTCGTAAGTACTGCGCCCGACACTGACCTGGCGCTCGGCCATGGCTTCAAGCAGCGCCGACTGAACCTTGGCCGGAGCACGGTTGATTTCGTCCGCCAGCACCAGATTGTGGAAGATCGGGCCTTGCTGGAACACGAAGCTGCCGGTTTCCGGGCGATAGATCTCCGTTCCGGTGATATCGGCAGGGAGCAGGTCGGGCGTGAACTGGATGCGATGGAACTGAGCCTCGATGCCTTCGGCCAATTCCTTGATGGCCTTGGTCTTGGCCAGGCCAGGCGCGCCTTCTACCAGCATGTGGCCGTCGGCAAGCAAGGCGATAAGCAAGCGCTCGATGAGTTTTTCCTGGCCGAGAATCTGCGTTGAAAGAAAGGTTCGCAGCGCCAGCAGCGCTTCACGATGTTCCATCGATGACTGTTCCTGGAAATGGATGGCCGAGAGCGTGCGTAATACGCCAAGGCTGGGGGCGTTACTTTAATCCATCGCGGGGGGCGGCGACTAACGGCATTTGTGCAAAGCGCGGGAAATACCGGGGCGCATTGGTGGTTTTTTGTAGCAGGGGAGTGTTGGACCGGCAGTTCCGGCCCCATCGCTGGCAAGCCAGCTCCCACAGTGATCGCTGCGTTGCATAAATTGCCTGCACGCCGCTAAAACCTGTGGGAGCTGGCTTGCCAGCGATTGGGCCTGTCCAGACGCCATCAAATCTGGCTGATATAGGTGCCAGTGCCGTCCAGAATATTCTTCAAGGTCAGCTCGACCTCGGCCATATCGACCATGTCCGGATTGAAGGTGATCTCCAACACATCATCCCCATTCAACGCATCGGCATCCGCCGCGGCGATTTCAATCTTCAGCAGGCTAGGGCTGAGGGTGACTTTTACCCCGTCCAGCGTCGATGGCTCGCCATCGAGGGTGATTTCCAGCTCATCCTCGTCCGGATAACGGCTCATCAGGAACATTTCGCCCTTTTCGCTGTGGCAGCAGAGCATGGCCATGTTGTCTTCTTCGTCATCGCATGGGTTGACGATCAAGAGGGCGGTTGTCATTTGCATGGGGCAATTCCTGGCTGAACGAGCGTGATAGGCGCGATAGAGAGCGATTTTGCCAGCACACGCACAATTATGCTCGTCCGAGTGTCAGAGGATATGTCGTGAACGAGGGAAGTGTTGCTGGTCATTTCTGGTACGTATGTCCCGTAAATACGAGCGCAAAACCGTCATTTTTCTGTGCGGATGCTAGTGTTATCCGTTGCACTGGCGTCAAGCTGCGTGCCGTTGACCGAATATGTCGCAGCACCGCAAGCACGGGCCTTGCCGCACTCGTTAAGCTGCGCAACGGATGAGCACCCGTAAAGACATTGCGCTGCACGCAGCCCAGTCGTTTTTGCAGATGCCCATTCACGGAAGGTGAATGTGACCCGAGTGTCTCGTCCAGCTTCACCCACCTGTCACCCTGTTTCCTCTGCCCGAGAATCAGGAACAGGCTGACGGGTAGCCCCTGACAGGGGTTTTGCACGCGACGCTTCCATCAATAACAAGCCCAAGCGGAGTACCACAGATGGCGTTCTTCACCGCAGCCAGCAAAGCCGACTTCCAGCACCAACTGCAAGCGGCACTGGCGCAGCACATCAGTGAACAGGCACTGCCACAAGTGGCGCTGTTCGCTGAACAATTCTTCGGCATCATTTCCCTGGACGAGCTGACTCAACGTCGTCTCTCCGACCTCGCTGGCTGTACTCTCTCTGCGTGGCGCCTGCTTGAGCGCTTCGATCACGCGCAACCGCAAGTGCGTGTCTACAACCCCGATTACGAACGCCACGGCTGGCAGTCGACCCACACCGCGGTCGAAGTGCTGCATCACGATCTGCCATTCCTGGTGGACTCGGTGCGCACCGAGCTGAACCGTCGCGGCTACAGCATTCACACCCTGCAGACCACCGTGCTCAGCGTGCGTCGCGGCAGCAAGGGTGAACTGCTGGAAATCCTGCCAAAAGGCACCCAGGGCGACGACGTGCTGCAAGAGTCGTTGATGTACCTGGAAATCGACCGTTGCGCCAACACCGCCGAATTGAACGTGCTGAGCAAAGAGCTGGAGCAAGTGCTCGGTGAAGTGCGCGTCGCGGTGGCTGACTTCGAGCCGATGAAAGCCAAGGTCCAGGAAATCCTGACCAATCTGGACAGCAGCCAGTTTGTCGTCGATGCCGACGAAAAAGCCGAAATCAAAAGCTTCCTCGAATGGCTGGTGGGCAACCACTTCACCTTCCTCGGCTATGAAGAATTCGTTGTCCGCGATGAGGCCGATGGCGGTCACATCGTCTACGACCAGAACTCTTTCCTGGGCCTGACCAAACTGCTGCGCGCCGGCCTGACCTACGATGACCTGCGCATCGAAGACTACGCCGTGAACTACCTGCGCGAGCCGACCCTGCTGTCGTTCGCCAAGGCTGCGCACCCAAGCCGTGTACACCGTCCGGCTTACCCCGACTATGTGTCGATCCGTGAGATCGACGCCGATGGCAACGTCATCAAGGAATGCCGTTTCATGGGCCTGTACACCTCGTCGGTGTATGGCGAAAGCGTGCGGGTCATTCCGTATATCCGCCGCAAGGTCGCGGAAATCGAACGCCGTTCGGGCTTCCAGGCCAAGGCTCACCTGGGCAAGGAACTGGCCCAGGTCGTTGAAGTCTTGCCTCGCGACGATCTGTTCCAGACGCCGGTGGACGAGCTGTTCAGCACCGTGATGTCGATCGTGCAGATCCAGGAACGCAACAAGATCCGCGTGTTCCTGCGCAAAGACCCGTACGGCCGTTTCTGCTACTGCCTGGCCTATGTGCCGCGTGACATCTATTCCACCGAAGTGCGCCAGAAGATCCAGCAAGTGCTGATGGATCGCCTGAAAGCCTCGGACTGCGAATTCTGGACCTTCTTCTCCGAATCCGTGCTGGCCCGCGTACAACTGATCCTGCGTGTCGATCCGAAAAACCGTATCGACATCGACCCGCAGCAGCTGGAAAACGAAGTGATCCAGGCCTGCCGCAGCTGGCAGGACGACTATTCGGCCCTGACTGTCGAAACCTTCGGCGAAGCCCATGGCACCAACGTGCTGGCCGACTTCCCGAAAGGCTTCCCGGCCGGTTACCGCGAGCGTTTCGCTGCGCATTCGGCCGTGGTCGACATGCAGCACCTGCTGAACCTCAGCGAAAAAAATCCGCTGGTGATGAGCTTCTATCAGCCGCTGGGCCAGGTGTCCGGTCAGCGTGAGCTGCATTGCAAGCTGTACCACGCCGATACCCCGCTGGCACTGTCCGACGTGCTGCCGATCCTGGAAAACCTCGGCCTGCGCGTACTGGGTGAATTCCCGTACCGCCTGCGTCACACCAATGGCCGCGAGTTCTGGATTCATGATTTCGCCTTCACCGCGGCTGAAGGCCTGGACCTGGACATCCAGCAACTCAACGACACCCTGCAGGACGCGTTCGTCCACATCGTGCGTGGCGATGCCGAGAACGATGCGTTCAACCGCCTGGTGCTGACCGCCGGCCTGCCATGGCGCGACGTGGCGCTGCTGCGTGCCTACGCTCGCTACCTGAAGCAGATCCGTCTGGGCTTCGACCTGGGTTACATCGCCAGCACCCTGAACAACCACACCGACATCGCTCGCGAGCTGACCCGGTTGTTCAAGACCCGTTTCTACCTGGCGCGCAAGTTGAGCGGCGATGACCTGGACGACAAGCAACAACGTCTGGAACACGCGATCCTGGCGGCACTGGACGACGTCCAGGTGTTGAACGAAGACCGCATCCTGCGTCGCTACCTTGACCTGATCAAGGCGACCCTGCGGACCAACTTCTACCAGACCGACGCCAACGGCCAGAACAAGTCGTACTTCAGCTTCAAGTTCAACCCGCACCTGATCCCTGAACTGCCGAAGCCGGTGCCGAAGTTTGAAATCTTCGTCTACTCGCCACGCGTCGAAGGCGTACACCTGCGCTTCGGCAACGTTGCCCGCGGCGGTCTGCGCTGGTCCGACCGGGAAGAAGACTTCCGGACCGAAGTCCTCGGCCTGGTAAAAGCCCAGCAAGTGAAGAACTCGGTCATCGTGCCGGTGGGTGCGAAGGGCGGCTTCCTGCCGCGTCGCCTGCCACTGGGCGGCAGCCGTGACGAGATCGCCGCCGAAGGTATCGCGTGCTACCGCATCTTCATTTCCGGTCTGTTGGACATCACCGACAACCTCAAGGACGGCGCGCTGGTGCCACCGGCCAACGTCGTGCGTCATGACGATGATGACCCGTACCTGGTGGTGGCGGCGGACAAGGGCACTGCAACCTTCTCCGACATCGCCAACGGCATCGCCATCGACTACGGCTTCTGGCTGGGTGACGCGTTTGCGTCCGGTGGTTCGGCCGGTTACGACCACAAGAAAATGGGCATCACCGCCAAGGGCGCGTGGGTTGGCGTTCAGCGTCACTTCCGCGAACGCGGCATCAATGTCCAGCAAGACAGCATCACCGTAGTGGGCGTCGGCGACATGGCCGGTGACGTGTTCGGTAACGGCTTGCTGATGTCCGACAAGCTGCAACTGGTCGCCGCGTTCAACCACCTGCACATCTTCATCGACCCGAACCCGAATCCGGCGACCAGCTTCGCCGAGCGTCAGCGTTTGTTTGACCTGCCGCGTTCGGCCTGGTCGGACTACGACACCAGCATCATGTCTGAAGGTGGCGGTATCTTCTCGCGCAGCGCGAAGAGCATCGCGATCTCCCCGCAAATGCAGGAACGCTTCGACATCAAGGCCGACAAGCTGACCCCGACCGAACTGTTGAACGCCTTGCTCAAGGCGCCGGTGGATCTGTTGTGGAACGGCGGTATCGGCACTTACGTCAAGGCCAGCAGCGAAAGCCACGCCGATGTCGGCGACAAGGCCAACGATGCACTGCGCGTGAACGGCAACGAACTGCGCTGCAAAGTCGTGGGCGAGGGCGGTAACCTCGGCATGACCCAACTGGGTCGTGTGGAATTCGGTCTCAATGGCGGCGGTTCCAACACCGACTTCATCGACAACGCCGGTGGCGTGGACTGCTCCGACCACGAAGTGAACATCAAGATCCTGCTGAACGAAGTGGTTCAGGCGGGCGACATGACCGACAAGCAACGTAACCAGTTGCTGGCGAGCATGACCGACGAAGTCGGTGGTCTGGTGCTGGGCAACAACTACAAGCAGACTCAGGCATTGTCCCTGGCAGCCCGTCGTGCCTTGCCGCGGATCGCCGAATACAAGCGTCTGATGAACGATCTGGAAGGTCGCGGCAAGCTGGATCGTGCAATCGAGTTCCTGCCGTCCGAAGAAGCCATCAACGAACGCATCGCCGAAGGCCATGGCCTGACCCGTGCCGAGTTGTCGGTGCTGATCTCCTACAGCAAGATCGACCTCAAGGAACAGTTGCTCAATTCGCTGGTCCCGGATGACGACTATCTGACCCGCGACATGGAAACCGCTTTCCCGCCGACCCTGGTGAGCAAGTTCTCCGAAGCCATGCGCCGTCACCGTCTGAAGCGCGAAATAGTCAGCACCCAGATCGCCAACGACCTGGTCAACCACATGGGTATCACCTTCGTTCAGCGACTCAAAGAGTCCACCGGCATGAGCCCGGCGAACGTGGCTGGCGCTTATGTGATCGTGCGCGACATTTTCCATCTCCCGCACTGGTTCCGTCAGATCGAAGCCCTGGATTATCAGGTTTCCGCTGATGTGCAACTGGAGCTGATGGACGAGCTGATGCGTCTGGGCCGTCGCGCCACTCGCTGGTTCCTGCGTGCCCGCCGCAACGAGCAGAACGCTGCCCGTGATGTGGCGCACTTCGGTCCGCATTTGAAGGAACTGGGGCTCAAGCTCGACGAGTTGCTCAGTGGCGAGATCCGCGAAACCTGGCAGACCCGTTACCAGGCTTACGTCGCAGCCGGTGTACCGGAGTTGCTGGCGCGCATGGTGGCTGGCACTTCGCACCTGTACACCCTGCTGCCGATCATCGAGGCTTCCGACGTGACCGGCCAGGACCCGGCCGAGGTGGCCAAGGCTTACTTCGCCGTGGGCAGTGCGCTGGACATCACCTGGTACATGCAACAGATCAGCGCTCTGCCGGTTGAAAACAACTGGCAGGCCCTGGCCCGTGAAGCGTTCCGTGATGATGTGGACTGGCAGCAACGCGCGATCACCATCTCGGTCCTGCAACAGGGCGACGGCACTCAGGACGTGGAAACACGCCTGTCGCTGTGGATGGCGCAGCACGACAGCATGATCGAACGCTGGCGTGCCATGCTGGTGGAAATCCGTGCCGCCAGCGGCACCGACTACGCCATGTACGCAGTGGCCAACCGTGAACTGCTGGACCTGGCGTTGAGCGGGCAAGCGGTAGTGCCTGCTGCTGTCGCGGTAGAGCTGGAACCGGCTGCCTGATCAGGCGCTGAATGAAAAAGCCCCGCATTGAGAGATGCGGGGTTTTTTTTGTCCCAAGGTTTTGTGGTGTCAGGTCAGGCCTCATCGCCAGCAAGCCGGCTCCTACGGTGATGTGTTGTTGCAAAACCTGTAGGAGCCGGCTTGCTGGCGATGAGGCCATTCGACTTAATACAATTTCATATTCGGAATGTTGTTTATCATCGACACATTACTTGTCGGGCTAGTCAATAAATTATTGAGCGACTGGTCAAACTTCTGCAATGCCCTTACTTGTACATTTTGTTGTTCGTTAATGTCAGCAACAATCTCTTCGCTGCGTTTATAGTCGGCCCACACCGGGCTGAGCGCTCTGGCGTCATAGCCTTTCGCGGTGCCGATATAATTGAACTGGTTGTCATAGAAATCGGCACTGACTCTGGATTCGACGTCCGAACTGCGCGAGGTGATCAATTGGCTGCGGCTGTCGATGACGGCCACCACATCCGGTTTCGCAGCCTTGAGGCTTTGCATGTCCGGGTACACCGTGACCGAGCCAAACTGACGCTGTAACGAGGCTTTGACCCAATCCACGGCGAGGTCGGGCTTGGAGGTGGCGACGTAGGCATCGTGGATCTCCTGCACCAACAGGCTCTGGCCGAAACCGGTGCCGGCATTGGCCTGATAATCCTGCAGATATTCACGGTTGGCCTGGGTGTTGCGGCTGTACACCACGCCCAGGGCAACATGGCTGCCGTTGGGTATGCGGGTCACATTGCTGCGGCCAACCGGTTGCGTGAAGATTCCGTCCAGCGAGGAAACCGCCGAAGGTGCGGTGGGAACCGAGCAGCCAGACAAAAGAGCAGTTGTAAGGGTTAACGTACTGACAAGTGCAAGTTTCATTGTGTTACTCCAGTGAAACAACATCAGTAAGGAAGTTAAAGTTGCCGGAAGGGGTCGGCAGTCATTCCAGACTAAACCGGGAAGCGCGGAATGAAATAGCCAATATTCGTGCTTATTGGCAGTCTGCTAGTATTGTTTGGTTTAAACAGAGCAAGTTAATTGCTCTTGGAAATAAAAACGCCCGAATAGAATATTTGGACGTTTTCATTTATGGCTGTTCGCTCAGCGATCAGTTTTTCAAGGGGACCAGCACTTCTTCGTCCGGCGACAGCACCATGAACACCAGCAACTTTGCAGGCTCGGTAGCGCTGGCGTTTTTCGAGACCAGGTGCTCGGAGCCGGCCGCTTCGTACCAGTATTCGCCCGCCTTGTAGGTCACTGCTTTCTCGCCTTTGACCTGGGAAGTAATCGACCCGGAAAGGACATAGGCCATGGCCGTACCGTCGTGCCTGTGGGCGATGGACGATTGGCCGGGCTTGTAATCGACTTCGATCATCAATGCTTTTTTGCCCGGTACGTTTTTCAGCATCTGGTCTTGCAGCACCGTGACCTTTTCCGAAGGGTCATGGGCAAAGGCTGAGGCGGAAAAGGCCAGGGCCAGGGCAGCAAGAGGAGTGGCACACAAGCGCAAAACATTCATGTTCATGACCTTCTAAGAGTGGTTGTCGGGATCACAATAAGCTGCGCATCCGGACTGGAAAACAGCCAATTTTCCGGAAGGTCAGGGGACCAATCCTGAGCGTTGAAAGCAAAAAAAACCGCAGCCTGCGCCAGCTCCTACCCTGTAGGATCTGCCGCAGGCTGCGATTTTTCGATCTGGCTTCTAGCGAATCGGAAAGCTGTTGAAGTCGACGGCATTGGCCAGTTGGCAGTCGATCAGGTCGATGAAACCCTGCACCTGAGGGCTGTTGAAGTGCGACTGCATGGCCGCTTCCGATTGCCAATGGGCGCTGACGGTCCAGCGATTACTGTCCTCAGGGCAGCGGTCGACCATGTAGGAGTCACAGCCCGGTAGTTCGCGCAGGGTGTCGACAATCTTTTGCAGTTGCTTACCCAGTTCTTCCGAGCGGCCGGCGACGGCCTGCACCTTAACGGTATTGATCACTTTGTAGGACATTGGCTCAGACTCCTGAATCAGGCCGGACGAATCCTGCTCATTGAGGGATAACGCCTATGCAGGATAGGCCTGCCCCCCTGGACAACCAATAGCCAATCGCCGGATAAAGCCGCAGACCAATCCGTCAGGCGACTTGCTGCAAAATGTCCCGCAGCCGGTCCAGAGCGGGGTCGATGTCCAGGGTTTCGATGGCGCCAAAGCCCATGAGCAAGCCGGCCCGTGGCGCTTGCTGGTGGAAAAAGCCTTCGATGGAGTAAAGCCCCACTTCCACTTTTTTCGCCAGTTCGATGACCAGGGGAATATCAATCGGCACTTTGCACATGACCGCCATGTGAAAACCTGCCGTGCTCGGGATCGCTTCGAGCCAGGGCGACAGGTCACCGGCCATGCGCGCCAGTATGCGGTCGCGCCGACCGGCATAAATCGTATGGCAGCGACGGATGTGCTTGAGCAGGCAGCCCTCAGCAATGAATTTGGCCAGCGCCCATTGGGGCAGGGTGGAGGTGTGCAGGTCGGTCAGTTGCTTGGCGCGAACCACCGCCTCGTGGATCGCCGGCGGCAAAATCGCATACCCCAGGCGCAGCTCTGGCAACAGGGTTTTCGAGAACGTCCCGACGTAGGCAACGATCCCGCGCTCATCCATGCTTTGCAGCGAGTCCGTAGGGCGGCCTTCGTAGCGGAATTCGCTGTCGTAGTCGTCTTCAATGATGATCGCCCCCAGTTCATGGGCCTTGGCCAGCAGGGCGACCCGACGCGCCTGGCTCATGGGCATGCCCAGCGGAAACTGATGTGACGGGGTGACGTAAATCAACCGCGTGCCGAGGGGGATCTTGTCCACCTGAATGCCTTCGGCATCCACGGGTACGCCTACCACTGTCGCGCCGTGGGTGCCGAACAGCAGGCGCGCGGGCGGATAGCCGGGGTCTTCCATGGCCACGATACTGCCGGGTCGGGTCAGCACCCGGGAAATCAGGTCCAGCGCCTGCTGAGCGCCATTGCACACCACCACGTCTTCGTCCTGACAATTGACCCCACGGGAGAACGCGATGTGTCGGGCGATGGCATTGCGCAGCGCCGGCAAGCCTTCGGGCAGGCTGTAGAAACCCTTGGACGCGGCAATCTGGCGCAAGGCGTGAGCGGTGCAGCGTCGCCAGTCATCCTGCGGAAACTGGCCCTTGCTGGTGGCGCCACCAATGAAGTCATAACGCAACGAACCTTCCAGCGTCGGATGGCGCAGAAACACCGGCAAGTTGCGCCAGGACTCGATCACCTCGAAGCCTGCCAATTCCGTATGGCTTTGCTTGCGCTCGATCTTGGAGGCCCGCGCATTGACGTAGGTACCTTTACCGATCACCCCAGTGAGGAAGTTTTCGTAGGTCAGTTGTGCGTAGGTATCGGAAATGGTCTTGCGTGAAATGCCCAGTTGCTCGGCCAGCAAGCGGCTGGGCGGAAGCTGTGTGCCCGCTGCCAGGCGGCCCGATTCGATGGCGCTGCGCAGTTGGTTGTACAGCTGGCCCGCCAGGTCCTTGCGGCCATTGATGACAACATGAAGTTCCATACCGGCGAGGCTCCGGAGCAGTTGAGGCGCGTGTGCGTGGCGCCAGATTACCCTCATCGGGTGCGGGTGCAGTAGTTGCGTGCTGGAAAAACCGTTAATTGGTCTGGCATCCAGTGGTCCACGGAATTTCCGCAGAATTGGACCTGTAACGCGCACGCAGCAGCGACTACCTTGAAAGGAACATCTCCGCTGCACGAGGCCCGCCATGACCCCCCGCCTGGATTACTACAGTGCTTCACCCAAAGCGATGAAGGCGATGATCGCCATGGAGGCCCTGACCAGCAGCCTTAGCATCGAAGCGCCGTTGCTGCACCTGATCAAGATTCGCGCCTCGCAACTCAATGGCTGCGCGTTCTGCACCGACATGCATTCGGTGGACGCCCGGCGCCTGGGCGAAACCGACAGGCGCCTGTATTCAATCGTGGTCTGGCGCGACAGCAACTTCTTCAACCCGCGCGAGCGCGCAGCCCTGGACTGGACCGAAGCGGTGACGCTGCTTTCGCAAAATAATGTGCCCGATGACGTCTATGAACAGGCACGGACGCAGTTCAGTGAGGGTGAACTGGTCGACCTGACCATTGCAGTCACCACCATCAACAGCTGGAATCGACTGGCGGTGAGTTTTCGCCAAAGCCCTAATGCTTGATTGCCTGCACCGTTCGCGCTTTTAGTCGTACATCGGCAACGCGCATCTGCCATGCTCAATGTCCGCAGCACCGCTTCAATCAAAGGAACAATGCAATGGACGACGTACAGCAACTGGGCGAGATGCTTCGTCACTACGCAGAAAGCGAAGCGCACAAGAAGCAGTTGTTCGAAGCGCAATCGGCCGAGTGGGCCAAGCGCATTGGTGAACTGTTCGATCAGATCCAGCAGTGGCTCGAACCGGTGCAGGCACCACATCTGTTGGAGGTCAGCCGCGCAGCGTATGTCGCGTCAGGGCCGAGCGTTGCGCTCGAGACTTCGACGTTCAAGACGCAAAAGCTGAGCATCCTGATTGCCGGTAGGCCGGTGGAGTTTGTGCCGGAGGTGATGGGCGCTGGCGGGCAGATTTCGGTGGCGGTGCTGGGCTTTACTGCTGCGCGTGTCGGCAGTGTGTCGTTGGTGTGCCTGCCGCCGGCTTCGAACTGGCAGTGGCGCAAGACCAATGGCTTGAAAGACCCGGACACTTTTGCGTTTGATGCGAACTTCCTGGCGCAGCAGTTGCAGAGCCTGATTCCCCGCGATCGCGGCTGAAGCAAGTCTCCCCTGTAGGAGTGAGCCCTGCTCGCGATGCACGCAAGGACGCCGCGGGGGTGTCAGGATGCCAGCGTTATCGTTGACGTCCATCGCGAGCAGGGCTCACTCCTACAGGGATCTTCAGCGACCAGCGATCACTTCAACGCCGGGTCGCCCATGTTCATTTTCTTCCAGCCTTGCAGCAGCACTTGGGCCTTGGGCTCCTGGCCATTATTCAGGTAGTACTGAATCAGCGCCAACCGAGCGTTGCGGTTGGCGGGTTGCACTTTCAACAGCCTTTCCAGTTCCTCGCAGGCTTGATCAACCTTGCCGCTGTCGTGAAGCGCCACGGCCAGTACGTAACCGTATTGGGCACTTTGTGGTTCCAATTGCGCGGCTTTGCGCAGGAACGGCATGGCCTGTTCGGTTTTGCGCGCACGCACCAGCGACAGGCCCTGAGTGTGCTGCAAAAGGGCGGCATTCGGGTGGTCTTTCAGGCTTTGCGCCAGGAGTGCCTGAGCTTCCTGACCACGGCCATTGGCCTCCAGCCATTGCACCAGCGTCACCAGCGCCGGGTAGAAGTCCGGATCGCGCTTGAGCGCAGTACGCAGCAGCCCTTCGACTTCGCCGCCGCGGCCATCGGCCTGGTACAGCATGGCCAGATTGAGGTTGGCTTCGGCACGTTCGGCAAGGCTCTTTTGCACTGCTTCGTACTCGCCAATGGCAGTGTTCCAGCTGTCCTGATCCGTGCCCATAGCGCTGCGCGCCACGCTTAACAAGTCGCGGGCGGCGGCAATGCGCACGGCTTTGACAGGGTCGCTGAGCAACGGCGTCAACAGTGGGGCTCGCTCCGGTGGTGGCAGGAAGGCACTGATCGCACGGATGGCACTTTCGCGCACTTGCGGCGCCGGATTGGCCAAGTCCTTGGTGGCCAGTTTCAGTGCCTGTTCGCTCGGGTACAGAGGCAATTCGCCCAGTAGCGTCGCTCGTTGAATCGCCGGCAGGTTGTTGCGTTGCAGCTGCTCGTACAGCGCTTGCGCTGCACCGGGCTGGCCATTGCGGATCAGCCACAGGCTTTCGTCGTAACGCGGGGCCTGCGGCGCACTGGCGTTGGCGGTGTTCCAGAGCTTGAACTGCTCGGTGACCTTGTCACCGGCCTTGCCCTGATGACAGGTCAGGCAGGCGTCCGGGGTGCCGAGTTTTTTCGCTCGCTCCGGGTTGGGAATGCTGAAGCTGTGGTCATGCCGGAAATCGTTGCCCATGTAGAACTTGCCGGGCATATGACAATCGATGCACTGCGAACCCGGCTGGCCCATGGTGTGGCGAGTGTGTTCGATGGAATCGTAGTTTTTCGCTTGCAGGCCTTTGCCGTCGACACCTTCCACCGGAGTCTTGCCGGCGGTGTTGTGGCATTGCAGGCAGACACCGTTGCCCGGCGCCTTGAGTTCGCTGCTGTGCGGGTTGTGGCAGTTGCTGCAGCGCACGCCTTTGTCGAACATTTTGCTTTGGGCGAAAGAGCCGTGCTCGAACACTTCGTCCTTGATCTTGCCGTCCAGGGCGTACAGCTCGCGGGTCAGGGGGCTTGGCAGGTAATCATCCATCAGTCGGTTACCGGCGCTGAAACCATCACCCAGCGGCGCGCGACGGGAGTGGCAACGAGCGCAGGTTTCGATTTCAACGGTGGCGTCCTTGTCCTTGAGGTCGACGGCAAACCCGGCATGAATCAGGTCGGTTTTCTTTGCTGTCCATTCCAGATGATTGGATGCTGGACCGTGGCAGGCCTGACAGCCGACGCCGAGGCTGTTCCACTGGCTGTCGAAGGTGTTTTTTGCCGTATCAAAGTTACGTTTATAACCGGTGGTGTGGCACTCGACGCACATGAAATTGGCGTTCTGGCTCGGTTTGCTCCAGTGCAACGGGTCCTTGAAAGTCACGCCCTGGCCCGGATAGAGATGAAACCAGCGCTGTTTCTCGGTATCCCAGGCGATGCCGAGCGCTTGCAAGCGACCGTCTCCGACCTCGATCAGGTATTGCTGCAATGGCGCTATGCCAAAGGTGTAGGCGACTTTGAAGTCTGCGTTCTTGCCGTCGATTCCAGGCGTATTGACCCAGAACCCATCGTCCTTGCGCGAGAAACGGGTGGTTTCGTTTTCTGCCTTGAACGTGACGTTGTTGAAGTCACCGAGCAGGGTATCGGCGTTGGCCGGTTGCATCGCCAATTGGTGATGGGAGCCTTGCCAATCCTTGACCTGGGCACTGTGGCAGCCTTGGCATTGCTGTTCGTCGACCATTGTTGCCGGCGCCGTGGCCAGCGGTTTTGGCGGCGGTTTGGCAGGTTGCACGGCGGGCGTGCTGACGGGCGCATAGGTCGTCGGCGCGGGGTTGCTGGCAAACAGGAACCAGCCGATAGCTGCGACCGCCAGGAGCAGGATGCCGATGGTGACGGGGAACAGATAACGACTAATCAACGTGGGCCGTGAATCAGGACCAGGGTTTACTGCTTTGTTTTTATGTTTCGGCATTGCGACTTCCGTGGTCCAGGTGCGTTTGCCGTCAGGCGTGCGTTCATGCTGGGTGCAGCTTTGCCGTAAGGCCGGCGTGTGTCAAATGATGGTTGTGGTGAATCGGATCGCCCCATCGCTGGCAAGCCAGCTCCCACAGGATTTGCATCGGTCACAACATTCCGGCACGACACAACACCTGTGGGAGCTGGCTTGTCGGGTCGCCGCATCGCAGCGATAGCGATCTCTCATTCCCCGACAAACCACCGGTAATACGGATTGCCGCCATCGCCACGCATGACTTCGCGGATATCCCGGCTCCAGGCGTCGCGATCGCCCTCATAGGCATGCAGGCTGGCCCGGTAGAACTGCATCAGGCGTTGTTGATGAGTGTTCATCCGCTCGGTAAACCCTTGGTCGGCATTCAACAACGGTGGCGCGCTGTGCAGGTCCAGCAGCGTCGGCAACACACGGGTGATTTCCTTGGCCCGTACCCACGGCGCGTATTCGATACGTGGTTGATCGTCGGTCACCGGTTGCGCATTTGCCGCGAAACGCTCAAGACCCGCGCGATCAGTGACCCAGGTTGCCAGCAGCGCGGCCGCCGAGCCGATGCCCACGTCCTGCAAGGTGCTCCGCACGCTGTCCTGTTGGAAGCGTTGGTTGATCTTCGTCGCGTCCAGTTCCATCGGTTCCATGGAACCTACCAGCAGCATTTCATGAAACTCACTGGTCCACAGGCTGGCGTAGGGGTAAACGTCGAGGAAGCTGCGTACCAGCGAGCGCGAATCGTCGATGTTTTGGGTCGGCAATGGCAGCCATTGTGCGACCAGGCCTTGTTTGTTCAACCGACTGGCAGCCAGTTGGTAGAAGTCGCGGGAGTACAGATTCACTACGCCGGCCGCGGAGGGTGGGGGCGGCTCGAGGGTAATGAGGTCATAGCGTTGCGGGTTGCGCAGCAGTTCCTGGCGACCGTCGCGCAGCCGGACATCGACGGCGGGATTGGCTGCCGCGTTGAAGTTGCCCTTGAACAACGGTGCCGCCTTGACCACCGCGGGCAGCAACTCGGCGACCACCCGATGCTCAAGACCCGGGTACTGCGTCAACGCGCCCGCGGTAATGCCAGTGCCGAAGCCGATCACCAGGGCCGAGCGGGGTTCACCGTTGTGGATCAGCAATGGCAGCAATGCCTGAATCCGCATGTAACGCAGGGAGGGCATGGCGTCGCCGGTATTGGAAACGCCCTGGATATACAAACGCTCGAAGGTCCTTTGTCCCTTGCCTTGGGTGACCACGGCAACGGTGCCGCCGCGTCCTTCCTCGTAGTACGCCAGCGTGCCGTTACGCGCGCCGGGAAGCAGGCTGGCCAGTTTGTCTATCGGTGTCAGCAGTGCCAGAGCCAGCGAAATCAGACCGACAGCAATCACCCCCTGACGCCGACCTTTCTTCACGCCGTGCCCCTTGCGCACCGCAAAGTAGCCAATCGCGGCAGCGATAATCGCCAGCAACCCAAGGGTTCGCACCAGGCCCAGCAGCGGGATCAGCACGAAACCGCAGAGCATGACGCCGACGATCCCGCCCAGGGTATTGAACGCCACCACTTCACCGACGTTGCGCCCCACGTGATCGTGTCCGACGCTCAAACGCAGCGCCACGGGAAACGCCGCGCCGAGCAATACGGTTGGCACGAACACGATGCACACGGCCGCCACTGCGAAGCGTGCGCTCATGCCCAGCAATTCGCTGGCTCCCAACGACAGCACCCAGGCTTCGACCACGCTTTGGGCGAGTACCAGCCAGCGCCCGAGCAAGGCAATTTCCAGCAGCGCGATCAGCCCGGCCCCGGCGATCAGCAGACCAAACACTCCCCAGGGATCGCGCAAGCGATCAACCCGACGGGAGAGCAGGGCGCTACCCAAAAACAAACCGGTGAGGTAGGTCGCCAACACCACGGCGAAGGCGTAGGTGCGCGTACTCATGAATTGCACGATGGATTGCGACCAGACCACTTCATAACCGAGGGCCACGCCACCGGCGATTGAATAGAGCCACAAAGCGAGGCGATCCGGCGCTGTTTTAGTGTGGTTTGTGACGGCCGTTTCCACGGACTGCGAACAATGGCGCTGGAACCACAAGGCACCCGCAGCGGCCAGCAGATTCAGCATCGCAGCGGCCAGGGCGCTGCCGCGTACACCGAGGGTGGCAATCAACACGAAAGCGGCGAGCAAGGTGCCCGCGATGGCGCCCGCGGTGTTTGCCGCATACAGGTGCCCGCCAGACTTGCCTAGGTGCTGCGGATCGGTTGCCAGGGAACGCACCAGCACCGGCAACGTGCCGCCCATCAGCAACGCCGGAATACCCACCAGTGCAAACGGCAACACCCAGGCCAGCAGACCGACATGCTGCTCCAGCCAGGCAAACGGACTGGCCGCCAGACTCATGGCGAACGTAGCGCCAACGCCCAGTACGGCAACCAGCACTTCCAGCCCTGCATACAGCAGAACCGGTTGTCGCAGGCGATCCGCCCAACGACCGAACAGCAAGCCACCCAATGCCAACCCGGCAAAGAATGCACTGATCCCGGCAGTAATGGCATACACCTCGACGCCCACCACCAGTGACAGTTGTTTGATCCATAGCACCTGATACACCAGCGCTGCGGCACCGGAAGCGAACAGCAACAGGGCAGGGATCAACAGTGCCGGAGAGGCGACTTGCGGGGCAGGCATGGCCGACGACTTGCTGGCGACACGTGAGGACATTGCGGATTGCCTTGTACAAAATTCGAATTGAACGACCAGATCGTTCCCACGCTCTGCGTGGGAACGCCTCAATGGACGCTCCGCGTCCACTTCGGCAGGGGACGCGGAGCGTCCCTGGTTGCATTCCCACGCAAAGCGTGGGAACGATCGCCGCTCGCCGATAAAGGCGAGCGGCGCGACAGCGGTCTTACTGTGCAGCTTTTGCTTTTTCAGCGATCTTGGCATCTACCGCAGCACGGATCTGGTCAATGCTGAAGCTTGCCGGTTTCTGGCTGGGTGGATACTCGACGAATGTTTCGAGGAACGCGGCCGACTTGCCTACCGCAATTGCAGTCAGATAAACGTTCTTTGTGGTCCAGTCGTAGTATTGATCGGAAACCACGTCGGCTCTTTCAAACGGGTCCATACGCAGGTTGAAGATTTTCGGCACGCGCAGACAAACGAAGGGCTCGCTCCAGACTTTAAAACCGCCCGGTGCGCGCTGCTCGCAAAATACCGCCTTCCAGTTATCGAAGCGCATCGACACCAGCATTCCGTCGTCGTTGAAATAGTAGAACTCCTTGCGCTCGCCTTTAGGCTGTTGGCCGGTCAGGTAAGGCAACTGGTTATAGCCATCCAGGTGCACTTTGAAGTTCGCGGCGCCCGAAGTGGGTGCCCAACCTTTGAGCAACTTGTTCTTCACGTCCGTTTCACCGGCTGCCGCGAGCAGCGTCGGGAACCAGTCCATGCCCGAGAACATCTCGTTGGACACTTCACCTGCCTTGATCTTGCCCGGCCAACGAATCATCGCCGGCACACGGTAAGCGCCTTCCCAGTTGGAGTTCTTCTCGTTGCGGAACGGCGTGGTCGCCGCGTCCGGCCAGGAGAACTGGTTGGGACCGTTGTCGGTGGTGTAGACGACGATGGTGTTGTCGGCGATTTTCAGGTCGTCGAGGGTTTTCAGCAGTTTGCCGACGTCACCGTCATGCTCGAGCATGCCGTCGGCATATTCGTTGCCGGGCATGCCGCTCTGGCCCTTCATCGACTCGCGCACATGGGTGAACAGGTGCATGCGCGTGGTGTTCATCCAGACGAAGAACGGCTTGTCGGCCTTGGCCTGTTTCTCGATGAACGCCTGTGCTGCGGCGGTGGTTTCGTCGTCGATGGTTTCCATACGCTTGGCGGTAAGGGCACCAGTGTCTTCGATCTTGCCATCGGCAAAACTGTGGATCACGCCGCGCGGGGCGTTGGCTTTGACGAACGCGGCATCGTCTTTGGGCCAGTAAGGACGCTCGGGTTCCTCTTCGGCGTTGAGGTGGTACAGGTTGCCGAAGAACTCGTCGAAACCGTGGTTGGTCGGCAAGTATTCGTCTTTGTCGCCCAAGTGGTTCTTGCCGAACTGACCGGTGGCGTAGCCCTGGGACTTCAGCGCCTGGGCGATGGTGATATCGCGTTTTTGCAGGCCTACGGGGGCGCCAGGGATGCCAACTTTCGACAGACCGGTACGCAAGGGAGTCTGCCCGGTAATGAACGACGAGCGCCCAGCAGTGCAGCTGTTCTCCGCGTAATAGTCGGTGAACATCATGCCTTCCTTGGCGATGCGATCAATGTTCGGAGTCTTGTACCCGACCACGCCCATGGAATAGGCACTGATATTGGTCTGGCCGATGTCGTCGCCGAAAATCACGAGAATATTGGGTTTATCGGCGGCCACGGCGGTTGCCGAGATCGCCATTACCGATGTCGCCACCAGGGCGAGTTTCGGTAACCAGTTGCGTATGCGAGTCATCTGACTAGCTCCTTTCACTTACGTCGCTCGGTGCGACAAACGTTTATTGCGGTCCTGCGTTACGCTTTTTTTACTGCACTTGCCCGGTAGTGGTGGTATCGAACGGATAGATACGACGCCATTCGGCTGCCATGTCGACGACGGTCCAGCCACGTTTGTTTGCTTCGTCCAGTGCCTTGTCCAGACGGCCGATCTGCGACTGGCGGTCGTAAGCCCATTCGCGTTTGGCGTCGGTGTGGTGCACCAGCCCCATGAATCGTTTGCCCGGCCCGGCGGCCGTCCACTGCAGCATCTGCAAGTCACCGTCGGAGTTGCCGAAGGCGAGAATCGGTCGTCGGCCGATCACTGCGTCGATGCTCACCGGTTTGCCCGGGCCGTCATCGTTGTGCGCCAGTTTCGGCGTGCGCAGGATCGACGCCTTGCCATCCTTGTACTCAAACGTGGTGACAAAGGTGGTGCCGATGACTTGCTCGGGTGGAATGCCATAGACCTTTTCGGCGAACGCACGCATGAACGCGGTGTCGCCGCCGGAGACGATGTATGTTTTGAAATTCTGGCTGCGCAGGTAGTCGAGCATTTCCAGCATTGGCTGGAAGATCATTTCTGTGTACGGCTTGCCGGTTTTCGGATGGCGGGCCTGGGTCAGCCAGGTCTTGGCGTAATCGTCGAAGGCCTCGGTGGTCATGCCGGTGTGGGTGGCGCCGAAGATCTTCATCATGCCTTCCAGGCCGGTGGCGGCCAGGGCCTTGTGATCGTTTTCCAGCACGGCCTGGAACGGCTGGGTGGTTTTCCATTCCGGGTGCTGCGGCGCAGTGCGCTTGACCTCTTCGAGGGCAAACAGAAACTCGAAGTACATCGGTTGCTCGCTCCACAAGGTGCCATCGTTATCAAACACGGCGATGCGCTCCTCGGGTTTGACGAAGTCCTTGCTGCCCTGATCGGTGACGGCCTGGACGAATTCGATGATGTTCTTTTTCGATGGGCCGTCGTTCCATGACGCCAGCGGCTCGGCGGCCTGTACCAGCAACGGCAGGCTCAAGGCCAGCGCCAGCAGGAACTTGAGCCCTTGAATTTGGCGCAACGAACTCGGACTAGTCATGGGAAATCCTTCTCGAGAACGGGGTTGAGTGGTCGCAATGCAGTAGCGACTGATTCTTTGTTGTGTTCGGCCTGACTATGCAGCGTAGTCAAGGATTTCTTCAGTTGGAGCACTGCCTGATCTTTGGTCGGTTCTCGGCCGTAGCAGGCCCGCAGAAACGCTTGCAAGCGCGGGCCGAGGCCAGTGAGCTTCAAGCCCTTGCGGCTGCGGCGCGTCCACAGGTACAGCGCGCTGAGTTGCGGCGGCTTGCCATCAAGTTGCGCCGGTATTTGTTCCCAGGCGTAATCGGCAGAGGCCAGCCAGGCCTTGTGCCGAGCCTGACGTCGAGCCTTCCAGCCGAGGTACGCGCGCCAGGCGTAGGGACGGGCAAACCAGCCCAGCACAAGCAACCCCGACAGCAGCGCGAGCAGGCCGAAGGCAAAACCCGAAAGGTGAAGGCGATTGCCCTGACCGAGTGTTTTCAAGTCTTCAGTGATCGAGAAAACCGGTTTGTAGGCACTGTTGGCGGCGGCATCGAAACTGATCGCCGGCACTTGCGCAGTGCGGATCTGACGAGTGCTGGCGTCCCACCATTTCACCGCGATCGGCGGGAGACTGTAATGGCCTTCGACGTCGATCCGGTAGGTCACGGTATCGATGCGCTGCCCGCCGTTGAAGTGGCCACGGCCATCATCCAGATTGCTGACCTGCGGCGATTTCGCGTAACGACTCAGGCCGCGTACATCGCCCAGTGACGGCGTTGGCAATGACATGCCCAGCGCGCCATCCGCTTGTAGCGTCAGTTCTCGGGTGATGCTGTCGCCGACTTTCAGTGGGGCGGTCGAATTCACGACCTTTTGCGTGAAGCGCAAGCCTTGCGCCACCAGCACCGGCTCGCCGACGTCAAACCCTGGTGGTTGTGTCGCCGTGAAATGCAGGGGCAAGCTGTGGGCGCTCAACTCGGTACTGGCTTGGCCCGGTGTGGCGCGAACGGTCAAAGCCGGAACGTCGAAACCCTGCGCCACGTTCGGGGTGATCAGGTAGCTGTAGCGCAAACCGCTGAAGGATTGGCCATCAAGGGTCTGATTGATGTGTTCGGCATGGCCGTCAGGCGGCAGCACCAGTGCGCCGGGCAGCTTCAGGTCGGGCAGGGTGGGCGCACGGGTGAACCAGGTGTCGGTCAGGACATCGAGTTGCAGTTCGATCAGGCTGCCGACCATCGCCGGTTCATTGGGTTGCAGGCTGGCCTGGACCCGCAGTTCGGGTTCGGCGGCGAGGGCGTTGAGGCTGATTAACAGGGTGCCGAATAAGGTGGTGATTGCTCTGGCGCTATCGCTGGCAAGCCAGCTCCCACAGGGTTTTGTGTGGTTTTGGAATCTAATGAACGACGCAAAACCTGTGGGGGCTGTGGTGCGACGATTCGACTTGCCAGCGATGGAGGTGACTCGGTTTTTCAGGAAGGTCATGGTTTGACCCCCGCCTGATCCTGCAAACTGAATTTCTGTTTGAGGAATTTCGCCGGCGATGTCGTCAGGTTCTGCAACCATTGTTCATCCGAAGCCGCCTGTTCGGTTTGCACCGGTTTTTCCTGACCCTTGCCCGGCGCCTTGTCCATTTTGATTTCGTCGGGTTTGACCTCGGGGGCATTTTTCTGCGCGTCTTCGGTGTCTTTCTGCAAGGCGATCGCCAACGCCAGGTTGGCCGTTGCCTCAGGAAACTGCGGTTGCAACTTCAACGCCTGGGTGTAGGCCGCGATGGCCTCGTCGAACTTGAAGCGCCGCACGTAAATGTTGCCCAGATAGAAATAGGCTTGTGGCGTTTGCAGGCGCGCGAAACTGACCAGTGCCAGGTCGAAATCAGCAGCGTTATAGGCGGCGATGCCTTTCCAGTAAGGGTCGACGAAATGCGCTGCCGCCTGGGGGAAATGCCCATGCTCGAAAGCCCAGCGGCCTTGCTGGTCCGGGGTGAAGAACGCATCGGTCAGCGGGTTGGCCTGTGCCGGGGTTGGTTGCAAGCCGACGCCGATGGCCAGTAAAAGACCGGCGACCCAATTCACGCTCCAACCCTTGCGCACGCTGAAAAAACCGATCAGCAGCAGCGGCCAGCACAACCAGTAACCGGCATCCTTCCAGTGCAACTCACGTTGTTCGTCGCTGGCACGCTGGAAATGTCGCTGGGCGTGCAAGTCGACCCAATCCAGATCGTCGTTGTTGAGTGTCAGGCTGCCCAGCGGCGCATCTACCGCAGAGGCCAACTGCTTGAGCGCTGCCTGATCGAAACGGCCGAGTTGCGGGCGACCATTGCTGTCGGTGCGCGGTTGGCCGCTGGCATCGTGGATGATGCCGCCATCCTCGTTGCCGACGGCGAGGACCAGTACCTGCAGAGCTCCGCCATCGAGTTTCTTGTTCAGGTCATCGAGCGTCGATGTGTCTGCGCCGTCGGTGATCAGCAGCAACGTGCCGGGGGTTTTTTCAGCAGCCAGCAGACGTTTGGCCTGGTCGATCACGGCGCCGACGTCCTTTCCGGGTTTGCTGATCAGGTCGGTGCTCAGTGCTTGAATGAACGTGTCGAGCAGGGCCGGGTCGTCGGTGGCCGGCAACACCAGATGGGCGCTGCCGGCGTAGGCGATCAGCGCATTGCGCGCGCCGGCCCGACGCTGGATCAGGTCATGCAGCTTGTGTTTGGCCGCTTCCAGGCGTGTCGGTTGCACATCATTGGCGTCCATCGAAGGCGACAGGTCAACGGCGATGATCAGCGGTGCACGGTTTTCCAGGAAATCCGGGCGATCCTGCTCCCAGGTCGGCCCCGCAGCGGCAACCGCGCCGAGCATCAGCATTGCGCTGACCAGGTGCACCGGGCGCAGCCATTGCTGGTCTTGCGGGGTGATCAACAAGTGCGGCAACAAGTGCTCGGCAATGTTGCTGCGCAAACGCCGCTGCATGTCTCGGCTGCGGCGCCACAGCCATGGCATTAATGCCGCGAACGGCAGCAGCAACAGCCAAAGCGGGCGCAGGAAGTGCAAGTCGCCGAGGTTGATCTCCATCTCAAACCTCCTGCCGCTGACGCACAATAAACAAACGTGGACGCAGCATGGCGAACAGGTGATAGAGCGCGAGTACCGCGATGGCCATCCCGAGCGGCCACCAGAACAGATCGCGTTTGGGTTGGTGGCTGAAGGTTTGCACTTGGTGCGGGGTGAGTTGATCGAGGGTGCTGTAGACCTGAGCCAGGGCATTGCGATCTTCGGCACGGAAGAACTTGCCTCCGGTGGCTGTGGCAATCTGCTGCAAGCCCTGCAAATTGACCTTGGCTTCGCCCTCGGCATCAGGGTCGCCGATGCCGATGGTGTGGATCACTACGCCTTTGGCAGCAGCCATTTGTGCTGCGTGATCCGGCGTGATGGCGCTGCTGGTGTCGTTGCCGTCGGTGAGCAGAATGACGACTTTTTCCTGTTCATGGGCCTGGTCCAGCAGCTTCAGGCTCAGGCCAATGGCGTCCCCGATCGCGGTGTTGGGCCCGGCCATGCCGATGCCGGTATCGTCCAGTAACAGCGACAGGCTGGCATGATCGAGGGTCAGTGGCGCCTGCGGGTAAGCGCCGCTGCCAAACACGATCAGGCCCAGGCGATCCTCTTTGCGTTTGTCGATAAAACCATGCACCACGTCCTTGACCGCTGCCAGGCGATTGACCTTCTGGCCGTTGGCATCCGTGAAATCGGTGGTTTCCATGGACTGGGAAATGTCGATGGCGAGCATCAGGTCGTGCACCGGTTGCTGGCGCTCGATAGGTTTTTCCACGTAAACCGGGCGGGCGGCCGCCAGCAGCAACAGCGCCCACACCAGCAGATTGAGCAGCAACTGCCAGTGGTTGGTGCGAGTTCCGGCCTGGCTTGGCGCCTGGCCAACCGCACGGCTCATGGCGCCGAAAAACGGCACCCGGACCGCGCTGCGAGCTTCGCGATAATCAGGCAGGTAGCGATAACCGAGCCACGGCAAGGGCAGCAGCAATAACAGCCACGGGTATTCAAGCTGCCACATGATGCCGCTCCACCCAGAGTTTGCAGGTGTCGAACAACTGTTGGCGTTGTTCGGGGGGCAGGGCGCGCAACAGCGCATCCGGTGCATAGGCGAGCAGGGCCAGTTGCTGACTGAAATCGGCGGGGAGTGGCTCTTTACTGTGCCGTTGCAAAAAAGCCTGCCAATCCTCTTTTCCAAGCGCAGCAGGCCCCTGTAGGAGCATGGCTTGCCCGCGATGAACGATGACGCGGTTGGTCTGGGGGACCGAGGCGTCTGCATCGCGGGCAAGCCTCGCTCCTACGGGGTTTGTGTGGGGCATTGAGATGGCCACGCGCTTGAGCAGTTCCGGAAGCTCGCGCAATGCGTTCAGGTCATCACTGCGCTTTTGCAACTGCGCCAACCGCACCAAGGCTTCACGCCGATAGCGGTCACGCCGCCATTGCCGATATCGGCGGGCGGTCAGTAATGAAATCGCAACAACCAATACTGCCAAAAGCATCCACCAACCCCAGGTTTGCGGCGCATAACTGATCGGTGCCGGCAAGGCGATTTCCTTGAGCTGCTCGATGCCCGGAATATTCGGGTTCATCGCCGCGTCCCCGACTGCTTGCCCAACTCGGCGCGCAATTGTTCGTGAGCTTCAACGGCGGTGCTGAACATCATCAGTGGCACCTGACTGCGCCGCAGCAGCGTGGCCACATCCTTAAGCCGGCCGCTGAGAAAGTCGCCCAATGGCTGGTGCACCTGACGGCGTTCCACCGCCAGTTCAACCTGGAGCTGGCCTTGGGTGATCAGCAGCCGGCCATTTTTCGGCAGATTCAAGGCCAAGGGATCGTAGACCTGCATGGCGATCACATCGTTGTGCGCCGCGAGCTGCCGCATCAGCTGCAAGGTTCGTTCGCCGGCACCGGCAAAGTCACTGACGATGCAGATCAGGTGATCGTGACCGGCCACGGCCAGGCACTGTTGCAAGACCTTGTCGAGCTGGTCTTGACCTTCAGCGTCCGGGTTGGCGGCATTCAACGCCTGATTCTGTTCGGCGATGCGGCTGCACAACGCTTCGATGCGTTTGCGGCTACGCAGCGGCGCGATGCTGTCGATGCGCCGGTCGTTGAACACCAGCCCGCCGACCCGGTCGCCGGCGTTGAACACCATCCACGCCGCCAGCGCGCCCAGCTCGGCGGCGACCGCGGATTTGAAGCTGCGTTGCGAACCGAAGAACATGGACATGCGTTGATCGACCAGGATCAACGCCGGGCGATCGCGCTCTTCGGTGAAGGTGCGCACCACCGGTTTGCCGGTGCGCAGGGAGGCGCGCCAATCGAGGTGCCGCAAATCATCCCCCGGCTGATAGCGTCGCAGCTCATCGAAGTTCAATCCGCGACCGCGCAAGCGCGACGCGTGATTGCCGGCCAGGATGCTGCCCTGCGGTTGGCGGGCAGCAAAACTCAGGTCGCGAGCCTTGAACTCCACGGCCATCAATTGCGCCAGAGAAACGTAGACCCGCCCATCAGCATTCATGCAGGAATCGCGACTTTATCGAGCAAACGGTCGAGCACTTGATCGGCCGTTACACCATCGGCCACCGCGTCGTAGCTCAGTTGCAGGCGATGACGCAGCACCGGGTGCACCACGGCGCGCACGTTATCCGGCGAGACGAAGTCCTGGCCTTGCAACCACGCATCGGCCCGGGCGCAACGATCCAGGCCGATCCCGCCGCGAGGGCTGGCACCGATGGCAATCCAGCGGCCGAGGTCGGCGTCGTAATCGGCCGGGTGGCGCGTGGCGTTGATCAGGTCGATCAGGTAGCGGTCGATGGCGGGGGACACGTGCACCGCACTGACTTCCCGGCGTGCGGCAAAGATCACCTCTTGCGACAGCTCGAAGCCTTTGACCGCGGGGGCTTTGGCGCCGAGGGCCTGTTCTTCTTCGCGCAGCAGGCGCAGTACCTGGCTTTCGTTTTCCGCGCTCGGGTAATCCAGCAGCACTTTCATCAGGAAACGGTCCATCTGCGCTTCCGGCAGCGGATACGTGCCTTCCTGTTCGATCGGGTTTTGGGTGGCAACGACGATGAATAGTTCCGGCAAGGCATGGCTGTTGCCGGCCACGGTGATCTGCCGTTCTTCCATGGCTTCGAGTAACGCGGCCTGGACTTTGGCCGGGGCGCGGTTGATTTCGTCGGCCAGGATCAGGTTGCCGAACAGCGGGCCGGGCTGGAACTGGATCTGGTTCTGGCCATCGACCTGATGCAGCACTTCGGCGCCGGTGATGTCCGATGGTAGTAAGTCCGGGGTGAACTGGATGCGGCTCATCTTCGCGTCCAGGTGCTTGGCCAGCGCTTTTACCGTGCGGGTCTTGGCCAGCCCGGGCAGGCTTTCCAGCAGCAGGTGCCCGTTGGCCAGCAAGCCCAGGAGGATTTGCCGGATCACCTGGTCCTGGCCGAGCACTGCTTCGGCGATGCTGGCTTGCAGGGCGTTGAGGTCATTGAGCGCAGTCACGCGGCCTCCTAGAAAAATGCCAGTGTCATGTTGACGGCGATGCCATTGCCTTCCGGCCGGTTCTTGGTGTCGAACTCCGGCACCCAGCGCAGGCTCAGGTTGGCTTCGGCGTCGGCAAACTTGCCGGTCCAGCCCACGACAGGACCGGCGCCCACCGAGCGCCCGCGAAAACCGCTGGTGGCGCTGCCGCTATCGTCGTTGATCTGCTGGATGTAACCGGCGGCCACACCGGCAGCCCAGCCATTGCCGAAGCCGTGGGTCCAGAGCGCGTCGAAGGTGAATAGATCGCCGTTCTGGTAATCCGTGGCGTCGTTTTCGCTGTAGAACTCAAGGCCGCTGGACAGGGTGAGCTCGCCACCGTTTCCGTCCAGGTGAGTGAAGGCCACGGTAGGCATGAAGGTGTAGGTGTTCTGCCCGGGGTTGGCCAGGCGGTCGTCGTTATAGGCGCCGGTCGGCACGTAGATCGGCAGCGAGAACGAGATATGGTTGACCTCGTCGAAGTGATAGCCGGCGGCGATCGGTGTCACCAGCATGTCGGCAAACTGGGTGCCTGTGTCTTCTGTCCCCAGGGTTCTGCCGCGAGGACCTGTGATGTTGGCGGTCACGTCGGTGTACTGCACGGGCACGCCGATGGCCGAGGCGTAGTTCCAGCGTCCCTTGCCGGTGTCCCAGACATGGGTGAAGTTGGCCATGGTGTAGGAAACCTTCATGTCCAGCCCGGTACTCAACGCGCCGACAATCGGCACTTGGGTGTTGCCCTTGAGATCGCCGTCATACCAGATGCTGGTCAGCGACATGACCCAGCCCGGTTCGGGCGGCACGATCCCGGCATTGGAAAAAACCTGCTGCCCGGTGATCGGCCGGCCGACGCCGCCTTCAACGGCCAACACCAGCGGACTGCCGCCGATCATGCACAGCGCCAACAATGGGCGCACAACACAGGGCTTGATCATCACTGACTCCGCTTATTGATCTTGTTGGTTGACGGGTGTCAGCAACGGCATTTTCCATTGGCCGCTGTTGACTTCCGGTTTCGGCAAGTAGAGGCGCAATACGCCATAGAACGGGCCGTTCGGTGCTGGCAGCCAGTTGCTTTCCAGCTCTTTGGCCGGTGCCTTGTTTTGTATGTAAAGGGTCAGGCCGCCGTCCGCGTCGAGCTTGAGGTCCGGCAGCATGCGCGAGTTGATCAGGTAGCGATTGAGCGGATTGGCCACCAGCAGTTTGTTCCTGCCGTCGTACATTGTCAGCGACCAGAAAGCGTCGGCCGGGGGCAGTGCACCTTTATCGAAATGCAAGGTGTAGTCGTGCTTCGAGGCATCGACAGGGTGGTTGTCCTTGTCGACGAAGTAACCGATGTAATTCGCCTCTTCAGCGGAATTGCCGAAAATCCCCATGTTGGCGCCCGCGTAGCGGTACAGGTAGTTGCCCTTGAGGTGGTCGCGGGTGCCAAAAAAATCGCCGCTGGTGACTTCGTGGGTATCGACTCTGCTTTTCTTGAATTGGGCGAACTCTGCTTTCGCGTCAGCGATGCCATCTTCCAGGGCCTGGCGCTGATCGGCGCTCAGTTTGCTCAGGTCGAATGGTTTGCCGGCTTCGATGCCAATGGTTTTGAAACGTGCAAGAAGATCCTTTTCAACGTCCTGGGGCGGGGTGAAGGCCAGCATGAAATTCAGGTAGCGGAACAGGTCCGGGGTGTCGCTCATGGTCGGCGCGGGTTTGGGCCAGGCGATTTTTGCCGGGGCCGGCGGCGCCTTGTGCTTGTCGTAATGACTCAGGGTTTCGACCTTGTAACCCTTCTGGATCTGCTTGACCTTGGCCAAGTCCGCGTCGTCGAACAGCTGGGTGCGATACAGCGCGTAGGCGATGTTGCTTTCACTGCGCAGCAGCCGATCGATGTTCAACGGTTGCTTACCCTGCCAGTCGGGGCCGGCGATCATGAAATGGCCACCGTTATTGCCAGTGCTGCGGGTGCCCAGGTAGGCGAAGTTTTGCGTATAGGCGTCAATCAGCTGCACGGAGTAATAACGGTGCTCTTCGACGGGCGGAAGCGTCAGTACCAGCGGTTCTGCGCGCAAGTCCATCCATACGAAGGAGTAGGGCGTGTCAGCATTTGGCGTGACGAACGCGGTGTCCTTGGCGGTAAAGGCCTTGGCGGTGTTGCCGATCTGATTGAACGGTGCCTTGTAGTTCGCGCTCGTCTCGTCTACGGCCTGGGTGTAGAGCGTCTTGTACATCTCCACCACCGGGAAACCGTATAAATAGGCTTCCTTGGCTATGCCTCTTGCTTGTTCCGGGGTGGCTGTGAACTCGGCCCAGGCACTGGTGCTCAGCGCCAGGGTCACTACGGTCAACAGCACGTTACGTTGATTCATCATGCGTCCTTGTTGCAATCGCGGGCGTTATTCCACGTTTGTGATGTCGTCGAGTTTCCAGCTTTTGTCGAAATAGGCCTCGGTCGGCGCGTACAGACGGAAGTAACTGAACCAGTGCTTGCCCGGCAGGGTTTGTACCCAATTATTCTCGAAGCCTTTTGGTGCGGTCGGGCCGAAGTACAGGTCGACGGACCCATCGGCGTTTTTCTTCAGGTCCTGGCGCGAGGAGAGGTCGGCCTTGCGCTGCGGATTGTCGATCAGGCAGCGACTGTCGATGTCGTACACGGTCATCGACCAGAACTGCTTGGCCGGAGGATTGGCGCCGACGTGCAGGCGATAGTTTTTCCCGCCGTCGAGCCATTCACCCTTGGCGTCGGTGTATGCGCCCAGGTAGGTCTGACCGAGGCCCGGGGTTTTCGAGACCATGCCTTTGGTGTTGGTGACCGCTTCGTAGAACCACGCACTGCGTTCCCACAGCTGGTCGTAATAGGCCACGCGTTGCGATGGCTCGGCGATGTTCAGCACCGTGTCCCATTGCCGATCAGGCCAGTACTGTGCATCCGGGAAACGCTTGGCGAAGGTGTTGGCCTTGGCGATCAGCTCACCGACCTGTGCCCCTTGCTCAAGTGCCTTGCGCTGGTTGTCATTGGGGTTGAACGGCTTGTCTTTCTCGATGCCGAGGCTGGCGAGCATGGCCATGTAAAAGCGGTCGCGTTCGTTGACCGGTTCTTTCTGGATGATCTGGTGCAGGCGCTGCCAATACGCCAGGCCGCGTGGCTGGGTGCCGGACCAGGCTTTGCCACCGGGAGTGAGCAGTTTGGTCTTGGTCGGCTCGGCACGTTGGGCGTAGGGGTACATCTTGAATTGTTCGACCAGTGCCTTGCCCTTGGCCGGGTCCGGATCGAGCACACGAAAACCCACCAGCACGTTCATGGTTTCCGATTTGGCCAGGTAATACTTGCCAGCATCGGCCGGCAGCTCGGCGCCCGGTGGCAGCACCAGGTATTTGCCGCCCTTGCCTTTGTCCGGGCCGGTCTGGCCCATGTCGATGATCGCCCGCTGCCAGAAATCACCGATGCCGCCCGCTGTTGGGCCTGACGGCAATTCAATGACCAGCGGCCCGGTTTCATTCAAGTCGACAAAGCCGAGGATATACGGCGTGGTGGCGTTGGCGGTGATCACGCCAAGCTTGTCTTCGTAGCTGTTGAGTACCATCAGGTCGCCACTGTGGGCGCCGAGTTTGTCGCGAAACTCTGCCTGCCATTGCGCGTAAGACACCAGTGGCAAGGCCCACAGGTAACTCTGGGTGGCCTGCTGGAAATCCAGTTCAGCGTACAGTTTGGCGACGGAATCGTGGGCCGGCAGCTCGCCTTCCATGCTGATCTTGCCGATTCGCGTGTCCAGCTCCTGCGCACCGACCCCACAACTGACGAACATGGTCATCAGGCTGAAACCGGCGGCGCGAAGTGCAATGTGCATAGAAAAAATCCCTATTTGCCGAACGTGACATTGAGGCCGGCGTACAGCGTAAATTTCGGCAGGCCATCACCTTTGTGATCGACGGTCCACTGCGGCTCTATGAATGCGTTGAGGATATTGGAACCGGACTTCCAGACTTTGCCGCCACCCAAACCGAGTGGGATGTAGTGGGTGTCGTTTTTCAGGTCGAAGGTCCAGGTACCGGTTGAACGCAGGTACCAGCCTTTTTCCAGGTTGTGAATGATGAAAGGCTGCAAGGTTGCGCTTTCGACGTGGGGCCGGTCGCTGTCACCTGCGAAAGAGCTCTGGTATTGCACCAGCGCACCCAAAAGGCCCCGGGGCGAGGAATCGATGGCGACGGCGGCCAGACCACCTTGCCATTTGCCGGTGCCGAGCTCGTCCTGATCGGCGGTGGGCGCGGTGATCATCGGGCCAACACCCAATTGCACACCCTCGGTCTTGAGCAAAAAGATATCGAACAGGTTGAGGTCGCCCTCACCGGTGCTGTAGCCGCTGCTGGGATCGGGGCGAGTGCTGATCGGCGCAGTGGCACGTATCAACTGCGGGACACCGATGAAGTCGTTGGGCGCAATCGGCAGCGTGCCACGCACCAACAGATCGTTGGTGTGGATATTGGAGTCGTAAAACTTCGGGGTGTAATAGTCCTGCAGACTCATCCCCGGTGCGATGTTCAGGGGGTTGTTGCTTTTGTTGGCGGTCTCGGCGTCATCCGCGTGCGCGTAAATAAAAGGCAC
This sequence comes from Pseudomonas sp. Sample_10, assembly GCF_004321495.1. Taxonomy (NCBI): domain Bacteria; kingdom Pseudomonadati; phylum Pseudomonadota; class Gammaproteobacteria; order Pseudomonadales; family Pseudomonadaceae; genus Pseudomonas; species Pseudomonas sp. Sample_10. The sequence continues at coordinate 11,757 of NZ_RCOE01000034.1, read as the reverse complement.
GAACGAAAACGCCAAAAGAAAGGCGTGCTTCCCCAATGTGTTTGACATGATTCCCCCGGCTCCCTGGTGGCTCACTTGGATGACTCGGCACTTGATGGCCGTTACTGCGTAATCCCTTTCCTTCAAGCCCGTAGGACACGTCCTTGAAGGTAGCAGCAATATGAGGGAAATCCAGCCAAAAGTGTTAACTATTTAGTTTTTTGTACAAGTTTTTTGATTTTCTCGTGTACTAAAAAGTTAATAAAAATCAGTGGGTTGAAGGCGGGCGGGGTTGCTGGAACTAGAAAACCCGCAGTCTGTAATGAAACAAACGGCGGGTTTCACGGACGTTGTAGTTCAGTGTGAATCAGGGCGGGTCGAGGTTGTCCAGCACCCGGTTGACTGCCAACTCCCCGAGCATGATCGATTGCTGAATCCCCAGCAGCGTGTTGCTCTGCGAGCCTTGCAGATATCTGGCGAAATCACTGGCCATGACATTCGCCGAGGCCAGCGATTCACAGGCATATGCCAGCAGGGTTTGATTGTCGATGTCGGGGGCGATGAGGAAGATGTTGCTGGGTTGGTGGGGAGATTGGCTGGAGGTGTCTGGATCGGTGTCCGGTGGAGTTGAGCTCGATTTGGTCATGGCAACGTACCTCTAAAAGTAGGGGGCGCAACCATCTCGCTACTAAACGAAAGGGTGGCAGCTATGCGCAAGTTAGTAGACCGGTACGTTGCCAAACCCGGTGCACCCGAAGATGCCATGCGCACAGCCGCCATCAAATACAGGTGAATACCTGACCAGATGACACTCATGCAACCGTTAGCAACAAGCCGGGCTACTAAACCCGGTCACTGACAATCAGCGACGCCAATCAAGTTACCGACGGCCTCTGGGACGCACAAGCCGGCGGATTCTGGCGTAGTTGTAGGCAATGCCGCAAGGCGCTGTAGCCTCCCGGAAGCTGGCATTTTGATGCAAAACATCACGCTCACTGACGCTGAGCAAAAGTAAGCGGTTTAGCAGAGGTAGAGCCCGTCGGAGATCACGTCCACTCGGGACGTGGCCATGCCAGCGCATCATGGCAACTCACTTGAAAATGGCTCAGGACTGCTTGCCCTTGCCAAACGCCCGCTCTTCCTGCTCCCGCAATTCCGGCGTCAGCTCTGCACCGAAATCCTCCATTTCAAATACCTGGCGAATCTCGATTTCCGCTTCCGTGCCGGGCATTGGGTTGGGGCAGCGCTTGACCCATTCGACGGCCTCTTCTTTTGATTTCACCTGCCATAGCCAGAAACCGGCGATCAGTTCCTTGGTTTCGGCAAAGGGGCCGTCGATGACCGTGCGTTTATCACCCGCGAAGCGCACGCGGGCGCCTTTGCTGCTCGGATGCAGGCCTTCACCAGCGAGCAGGATGCCGGCCTTGGCCAGTTCTTCGTTGTAGTTGCCCATGGCGGTCAGCAGTTCGGTGCTGGGCATGATGCCGGCTTCGGAATCCTGGCTGGCTTTGATGATGATCATGAAGCGCATGGTGGTTTCTCCGCATGATTTGAACGATTCGCTTAATGGTCGAATGGTGAGGACGCAAATCGACAGCGCGTCCAAAAAAACTGAAAGAACCTTAGGCGCGGCATTGCGATGCGTAGCGATTATTTATGTAACACCGCGATTCTCTGTGGGAGCTGGCTTGCCAGCGATAGCAATCGGCCGGTCACAGCGGTGTTGAATGTAAGGCCGTCATCGCGGGCAAGCCCGGCTCCCACAGGGTTTGGTGGTGACTGGCAAAGCAATACTTCACGATTTGTATCCGGGGTAGGTCACCGGGCCATTTCGTGGTTAACTTCGACCTCTTCAAAATTCTCTACCACAACGTTCAGAAGGACTCCGTTCATGGCTCAAGTCACTCTTAAAGGCAACCCTGTTCAAGTCAACGGCCAACTGCCTCAAGCCGGTTCCAAGGCGCCAGCCTTTTCTCTGGTTGCCGGCAATCTGTCCGACGTCACCCTGAAAGACTTTGCCGGCAAGCGCAAAGTGCTGAACATCTTCCCAAGCGTCGACACCCCGACCTGCGCCACGTCCGTGCGCAAGTTCAACGCCCAGGCCAACGATGTCGCCAACACCGTGGTGTTGTGCATCTCCGCCGACCTGCCATTCGCCCAGGCGCGTTTCTGCGGTGCGGAAGGCCTGGAAAACGTCCAGAACCTGTCGACCCTGCGCGGTGCCGAGTTCATCGAAAACTACGGCGTGGCCATCGCTGACGGCCCACTGAAAGGCCTGACTGCCCGTGCCGTGGTGGTTCTGGACGAGAATGACAACGTGCTGCACAGCGAACTGGTCAAGGAAATCGCTGAAGAGCCGAACTACGAAGCAGCGCTCGCTGCCCTGAAATAAGCATACCTTTACAAAGTTTAACGCCTCCTAATCTCCACAATGCTGTTCAGTTAAGAGATAGAGCGAGTAATCAGTAACCTGTGGAGGGGGAGCTTGCCGGAGCGCCGCATCGTCCCGCTGGACCGCTTAGCAGTCCCATTTTTGGGGCCGCTTCGCGCTCCAGCGGGAGCAAGCTCCCTCGCCACAGGTGCAGTGTTCGTCCATAACTGAATAGCATTACCCCTCTGTCCAGGCCGTTTTCATTTGTGTTTCAGTGTCTTGGATAAATCTTCTGTTACGTAAGCCGAAGGTAAATTGCCGGTAAAGGCACTTTGCTTAATCCCCGCCAGTGCTTATCGTTCAGCCTCATGTAAAACAAGCCCACGCGCCCAATGGTTGATCATTCAATGCAATCCTCTGCTTCCCGTAGTCCTCGTCGCTGGCTGTTCGGCCTGCTTGTCCTGCTGGTCATCGCTGGCCTGTGCTGGAAATTCTGGCCCGGCAGTACTGCGCCCAAAGAGGGGGCGGGGCAGAAAGCCGTGGCCGGACACACAGGCCGTTCGGGCGGTATGCGTCCGGGGTTCGGCGGGGCGTCCGGGCCCGTTCCGGTGCGTGTGGCGCCGGCGGTCACCGGTGACTTCCCGCTGTATTACAAGGCGCTGGGCACGGTCACCGCGCTGAACACGATCAATGTGCGCAGCCGCGTGGGCGGTGAGCTGGTCAAGATCCATTTCGAGGAAGGGCAGATGGTCAAGGCCGGCGATCTGCTGGCCGAGATTGATCCGCGTCCTTACCAGAACGCGCTGCTCCAGGCCGAAGGCACCTTGCTGCAGAATCAGGCGCAACTGAAGAACGCCCAGGTCGACGTCGAGCGCTATCGCGGCCTTTATCGCGAAGACAGCATCGCCAAGCAGACTCTGGACACCGCCGAAGCACTGGTCGGCCAGTACCAGGGCACGGTCAAGACCAATCAGGCGGCGGTCAACGACGCCAAGCTCAATCTCGAATTCACCCGGATCCGTGCGCCCATCGCTGGTCGCGTCGGTTTGCGTCAGCTCGATGTCGGTAACCTGGTAGCGGCCAATGACACCACGGCGCTGGCGATCATCACCCAGACGCAACCGATCAGCGTGGCATTCACCTTGCCGGAGAACAGCCTCGATGTAGTGCTGGCGCGCTATCGCAGTGGCGCAAAATTGCCAGCCGAGGCCTGGGATCGCGGCGACACCAAATTGCAGGCCACCGGCGTGTTGCAGAGCCTGGACAACCAGATCGATGTCACCACCGGCACCCTGAAATTCAAGGCGCGTTACGACAACCGTGACCAGGCGCTGTTTCCCAACCAGTTCGTCAATGTGCGCCTGCTGGCCGACACCCTCAAAGGCGTGGTGCTCGCACCTTCGGCGGCGATTCAGTTCGGCACCAACGGCACTTTCGTCTATGCCCTGGATGGCGACAAGAAGGTCAAGATTCGTCAACTGAAGATCGGTGCCAGCGACGGTGAGAACACCGTGGTCACCGAAGGCCTGGCCGCCGGTGATCGTGTGGTGCTGGAAGGCACTGATCGCTTGAAGGACGGCAGCGATGTGGAAGTGGTCAACGATCCGCAGCAAGTGCCGACCAGCCCAGCCGGCCATCTACAGGGCAAATCCGCGGCTACCACGACTGAACCGGCACCTGCCGACAAGGCGAAAAAGGGCGGCGCATGAATCTCTCGCGGCTGTTCATCCTTCGTCCGGTAGCGACGACCCTGAGCATGCTGGCCATTATTCTGGCCGGTGTGATCGCCTATCGGTTGCTGCCCGTGTCGGCCTTGCCCCAGGTCGACTACCCGACCATTCGGGTCATGACGCTCTATCCCGGCGCCAGCCCGGATGTCATGACCAGCGCCGTGACTGCGCCCCTTGAACGCCAGTTCGGGCAAATGCCCGGTCTGACGCAAATGGCCTCCACCAGTTCTGGTGGTGCGTCGGTCCTGACCTTGCGGTTCAGCCTCGACATCAACATGGACGTGGCCGAGCAGCAGGTGCAAGCGGCCATCAACGCCGCCACCAATCTGCTGCCCTCGGACCTGCCGGCGCCGCCGGTGTACAACAAGGTCAACCCGGCCGATACGCCGGTGCTGACCCTGGCCATCACGTCCAAGACCATGCTGTTGCCAAAGCTCAATGACCTGGTCGACACCCGCATGGCGCAAAAGATTGCCCAGATCAGTGGCGTCGGCATGGTCAGCATTGCCGGTGGTCAGCGTCAGGCCGTGCGAATCAAGGTCAACCCCGAGGCGCTCGCCGCCAACGGCCTGAACCTGTCCGACGTGCGCACGTTGATCGGTGCCTCCAACGTCAACCAGCCCAAGGGCAACTTCGACGGCCCGACCCGGGTGTCGATGCTTGATGCAAACGATCAACTGACCTCGCCCAAGGACTACGCCAACCTGATCCTCGCTTACGCCAACGGTGCGCCCCTGCGCCTCAAGGACGTGGCGGAAATCGTCGACGGCGCCGAAAACGAGCGTCTGGCCGCGTGGGCCAACGAAAACCAGGCGGTGCTGTTGAACATCCAGCGCCAGCCCGGAGCCAACGTCATCGAAGTGGTCGACCGGATCAAGGCCTTGCTGCCGAGCATCACCGACAACCTGCCGGCTGGTCTCGATGTGGTGGTCCTCACCGACCGCACCCAGACCATCCGTGCCTCGGTCAAGGATGTGCAACACGAACTGCTGATCGCCATAGCGTTGGTGGTCATGGTCACGTTCCTGTTCCTGCGTCGGGCCAGTGCGACGATCATTCCGTCGGTGGCCGTGCCGCTGTCGCTGATCGGCACCTTCGGCGTGATGTACCTGGCGGGGTTCTCGGTCAATAACCTGACCCTGATGGCCCTGACCATCGCCACCGGTTTTGTGGTGGACGATGCGATCGTCATGCTGGAGAACATTTCCCGGTTTATCGAGGAGGGCGACAGCCCGCTGAACGCCGCGCTCAAGGGCGCCAAACAGATCGGCTTCACCCTGATTTCCCTGACCCTGTCGCTGATCGCCGTACTGATTCCGCTGCTGTTCATGGCCGATGTGGTAGGGCGCCTGTTCCGCGAATTCGCCATTACCCTGGCAGTCGCCATCCTGATTTCGCTTGTGGTGTCCCTGACCCTGACGCCGATGATGTGCGCGCGCCTGCTCAAGCGCGAGCCCAAGGAACAGGAACAGGGTCGTTTCTACCGGACCAGCGGCGCGTTCATCGACTGGATGATCGCGGCGTACGGGCGCAAGTTGCAGTGGGTGCTCAAGCACCAGCCGCTGACGCTGATGGTGGCCATCGGTACCTTGGCGCTGACTGTGTTTCTGTACATGGTGGTGCCCAAGGGCTTTTTCCCGGTGCAGGACACCGGGGTGATCCAGGGCATTTCCGAGGCGCCGCAGTCGATTTCCTTCGCGGCGATGAGTGAGCGTCAGCAAGCGCTGGCCAAGGTCATCCTCGCGGATCCGGCGGTCGAGAGCCTGTCGTCCTACATAGGGGTGGATGGCGACAACTCGACACTCAACAGTGGCCGCTTGCTGATCAACCTCAAATCCCACAGTGACCGCGACCTGAGCGCCACTGAAGTGATTGCGCGCCTGCAACCGGAACTGGACAAACTGGTGGGCATCCGCCTGTTCATGCAGCCGGTACAGGACCTGACCATCGAGGACCGGGTCAGCCGCACGCAGTACCAGTTCAGCATGTCTTCGCCGGACTCCGAACTGCTCAGCCTGTGGAGTGGGCGTCTGGTGGAGGCGTTGGCACAACTGCCTGAACTGACTGATGTCGCCAGCGATTTGCAGGACAAGGGCTTGCAGGTCTATCTGGTGATCGACCGTGATGCGGCGTCGCGGCTCGGCGTGTCGGTGTCGAACATCACCGATGCGCTGTATGACGCCTTCGGTCAGCGGCAGATTTCCACGATCTACACCCAGGCCAGCCAGTATCGGGTGGTGCTGCAATCGCAATCCGGCGAGAAAATCGGCCCGCAGGCGCTGGACCAGATCCACGTCAAGACCACCGATGGCGGGCAGGTGCGCTTGTCCAGTCTGGCGCGCATCGAAGAGCGCCAGGCGCAACTGGCGATTACCCACATCGGTCAGTTCCCGGCGGTGATGATGTCGTTCAACCTCGCGCCCGGCGTGGCGTTGGGGCATGCGGTGGAGATCATCGAGCAGGTGCAAAAGGACATCGGCATGCCGATCGGTGTGCAGACCCAGTTCCAGGGCGCTGCCGAGGCGTTCCAGGCTTCGTTGTCGAGTACATTGCTGCTGATCCTGGCGGCGGTGGTGACCATGTACATCGTGCTGGGCGTACTCTACGAGAGCTACATCCACCCGATCACCATTCTCTCGACCTTGCCCTCGGCGGCGGTCGGCGCCTTGCTGGCGTTGATCCTGAGCGGCAATGACCTGGGGATGATCGCGATCATTGGCATCATTTTGCTGATCGGTATCGTCAAGAAGAACGCGATCATGATGATCGACTTCGCCCTCGACGCCGAACGCAATCAGGGCATGGACCCGCAGACAGCGATTTATCAGGCGGCGCTGTTGCGGTTCCGGCCGATCCTGATGACCACGTTGGCGGCGTTGTTTGGTGCCGTGCCGTTGATGCTGGCCACCGGTTCCGGCGCAGAACTGCGCCAGCCGTTGGGTCTGGTGATGGTGGGTGGTTTGTTGCTGAGCCAGGTTCTGACGCTGTTCACCACGCCGGTGATCTACCTGTATTTCGACCGTCTCGGTCGGCGCTGGGGGCGCAAGCCTGAGCCTGTGGACGCGGTAGAGCAGCCATGAACCTCTCCGGTCCTTTCATCAAGCGCCCGGTGGCGACCATGTTGCTGAGCCTGGCGATCATGCTGCTGGGCGGTGTGAGTTTCGGCCTTCTGCCAGTGTCGCCGTTGCCGCAAATGGACTTTCCGGTGATCGTGGTTCAGGCCAGTTTGCCTGGCGCGAGCCCGGAGGTCATGGCGTCGACCGTGGCCACGCCGCTGGAGCGTTCCTTCGGCGCCATCGCCGGGGTCAACACCATGAGCAGTCGCTCCAGTCAGGGCTCGACCCGGGTGATCCTGCAATTCGATCTCGATCGCGACATCAATGGCGCGGCGCGGGAAGTGCAAGCGGCGATCAATGCTTCGCGCAACCTGTTGCCCAGCGGCATGCGCAGTATGCCGACGTACAAGAAGGTCAACCCGTCCCAGGCGCCGATCATGGTGCTGTCGCTGACCTCTGATGTACTGGAAAAGGGCCAGTTGTACGACCTGGCTTCCACCATCCTGTCCCAGAGCCTGTCCCAGGTACAGGGCGTGGGTGAAGTGCAGATCGGCGGCAGTTCCCTGCCGGCCGTGCGTATCGAACTCGAACCCCAGGCGCTCAACCAGTACGGCGTCGCGCTGGACGATGTACGTAAAACCATCGCCGAGGCCAACGTACGCCGGCCCAAGGGCTCGGTGGAAGATGCCCAGCGCCTCTGGCAGGTGCAGGCCAACGACCAATTGGAGAAGGCCAAGGATTACGAATCGCTGATCATCCACTACGCGGACGGTGCAGCCTTGCGCCTGAAGGATGTGGCCAAGGTCAGCGACGGCGTCGAGGACCGCTACAACAGCGGTTTCTTCAACAATGACGCGGCGGTGCTGCTGGTGATCAACCGCCAGGCTGGCGCCAACATCATCGAGACGGTCAACGAGATCAAGGCCCAGTTGCCGGCGTTGCAGGCGGTGCTGCCGGCCAGTGTCAAACTGAACCTGGCCATGGACCGTTCACCGGTGATCAAGGCCACCCTGCACGAAGCGGAAATGACCCTGCTGATCGCCGTGGCTCTGGTGATTCTGGTGGTGTTCCTGTTTCTCGGCAATTTCCGCGCTTCGCTGATTCCGACGCTAGCGGTGCCGGTGTCGCTGGTCGGTACGTTTGCCGTGATGTACCTGTACGGGTTTTCCCTGAACAACCTGTCGTTGATGGCACTGATTCTGGCCACCGGCCTGGTGGTTGACGATGCCATCGTAGTGCTGGAGAACATTTCCCGGCACATCGACGCTGGCATTCGCCCCATGAAAGCGGCGTACCTGGGCGCGCAGGAAGTCGGCTTCACCTTGCTGTCGATGAACGTATCGCTGGTGGCGGTGTTCCTGTCGATCCTGTTCATGGGCGGGATTGTCGAAAGCCTGTTCCGCGAGTTTTCCATTACGCTGGCGGCGTCCATCGTGGTGTCGCTGATCGTTTCCCTGACCTTGACGCCCATGCTCTGCGCGCGTTGGTTGAAGCCGCACACGCAGGGCCAGGAAAACCGTCTGCAACGCTGGAGCCAGCGGGCGAACGAGTGGATGGTCGGCAAATACGCGACCAGCCTGGACTGGGTGCTGCGTCATCGGCGCCTGACGTTGCTTAGCCTGTTTGTGACAATTGGCGTGAACATCGCGTTGTATGTGGTTGTTCCAAAAACATTTATGCCGCAGCAGGATACCGGCCAGCTGATCGGTTTCGTGCGCGGCGACGATGGCCTTTCGTTCTCGGTGATGCAGCCGAAAATGGAAACTTTCCGCCGCGAGGTGTTGAAGGACGAGGCGGTCGAAAGCGTGGCGGGCTTCATCGGGGGCTCGAACGGCACCAATAACGCCTTCATGCTGGTGCGCCTCAAGCCCATCAAGGAACGCGGGATTTCCGCACAAAAGGTCATCGAACGCCTGCGCAAGGAAATGCCCAAGGTGCCCGGCGCACAACTGATGCTGATGGCCGACCAGGACCTGCAATTCGGTGGTGGCCGCGAGCAATCCTCGTCGCAGTATTCCTACATCCTGCAAAGTGGCGATCTGGGCTCGCTGCGCGAGTGGTATCCGAAAGTCGTCACCGCGCTTAAAGCGCTGCCGCAGCTGACCGCGATTGACGCCCGCGAAGGCCGGGGTGCGCAGCAAGTGACGTTGATTGTCGATCGTGACCAGGCCAAGCGCCTGGGTGTGGACATGGACATGGTCACGGCGGTGCTCAATAACGCCTACAGCCAGCGGCAGATTTCCACCATCTACGACAGCCTGAACCAATATCGGGTCGTGATGGAGGTCAACCCGAAATACGCCCAGGATCCTATAACCCTCAATCAGGTGCAGGTGATTACCGCCGATGGCGCACGGATCCCGCTGTCGACCATCGCTCGCTATGAAAACAGCCTGGAAGACGATCGGGTCAGCCATGAAGGCCAGTTCGCTTCGGAAAGCATCGCCTTCGACATGGCCGAAGGCGTAACCGTGGAGCAGGGCAGCGCCGCCATCGAGCGGGCAATTGCCTCGGTGGGTTTGCCTGAAGATGTGATCGCGAAAATGGCCGGTACTGCCGATGCCTTTGCCGCCACCCAGAAAAGCCAACCGTGGATGATCCTCGGCGCGCTGGTGGCGGTGTATCTGGTCCTTGGCGTGCTGTATGAAAGCTATATCCACCCGTTGACGATTCTCTCCACGTTGCCGTCGGCGGGTGTCGGCGCATTGCTGTCGATCTACGCGCTGGGTGGCGAGTTCAGCCTGATTTCCTTGCTGGGCCTGTTCCTGCTGATCGGCGTGGTGAAAAAGAACGCGATTCTGATGATCGACCTGGCGCTGCAACTGGAACGGCATCAGGGCATGGCGCCGCTGGAGTCGATTCGCAACGCCTGCCTGCAACGTTTGCGGCCGATTCTGATGACGACGCTGGCCGCGATCCTCGGTGCATTGCCGTTGCTGCTGGGGCGTGCCGAAGGCGCGGAAATGCGTCAGCCGCTGGGCCTGACCATTATCGGCGGGCTGATCTTCAGCCAGGTGCTGACCCTTTACACCACCCCGGTGGTTTACCTCTATCTCGACAAACTGCGCCATCGCTTCAACCACTGGCGTGGGGTGCGTACCGATGCTGCTCTGGAAACTCCGCTATGACTGACCGTTCGCTGTTCAACCTGGCTACACCGCTGATCACCGCCCGAGGCTCGCGATTGTTGAGCCTGTCGCTGTGCGCGGCCCTGCTCAGCGCCTGCGCCATCGGCCCGGATTACCAGCGCCCGCAAACCGCCGAACCTGCGCAGTACAAGGAAGCGGCAGGCTGGCGTCAGGCCAGTCCGAGCGATTCCCTGGCTCGCGGTGCGTGGTGGGAGTTGTATGGCGATCAGCAGCTCAATGGCCTGATCGAGAAACTCAACAGCTCCAACCAGACTGTCGCGCAATCCGAAGCCCAGTATCGCCAGGCCCAGGCATTGGTGCGCAGCGCCCGGGGCGCGTTTTTTCCAACGGTTGACCTGTCGCTGGGCAAAAACCGCTCCAGCCAGGGCACCGGCAGCAGCAGTTCCAGCCTGACCAGTTCTTCCAGCGGTATTCGCGACACCTACACCGCTCAGGCCGGGGTGAGTTGGGAAGCGGATGTCTGGGGCAAACTGCGCCGTGGTCTCGAAGCCGACACGGCCAATGCCCAGGCGAGCTTTGCCGACCTGGCGGCGATGCGCTTGAGCCAGCAATCGGAGCTGGTGCAGAACTATTTGCAATTGCGGGTGATCGACGAGCAAAAGCGTCTGCTGGAAGCCACGGTCGAGGCCTATCGACGCTCTCTTAAAATGACCGAAAACCAATACCGTGCCGGTGTTTCCGGCAAGGATGCGGTGGCGCAGGCGCAGACTCAGCTCAAGGGTACCGAAGCGGACATGGTCGATCTGATCTGGCAGCGTGCCCAGTTCGAAAATGCCATTGCCGTACTGGTCGGCTTGCCGCCAGCAGAGTTCAGCCTGGCAGAAACCCCCAACATCCCGGCGCTGCCCGAGGTGCCCCTGAGCCTGCCTTCGCAACTGCTGGAACGGCGCCCCGACATTGCTTCGGCCGAGCGCTCGGTGATCGCCGCCAATGCCAACATCGGCGTGGCGAAGGCGGCGTACTACCCGGACCTGACCCTGAGTCTGAATGGCGGCTACAGCAGTAGCACCTCCAAAGACCTGTTCAGCGTACCGAACCGCTTCTGGTCGGTGGGGCCGCAACTGGCCATGACGTTGTTCGATGGCGGGCAACGCTCTGCTGAAGTGGACCGCAGTGAAGCCGCCTACGACGAAACCGTGGCCAAGTACCGTCAGACCGTGCTCGATGGCTTTCGTGAAGTGGAAAACTATCTGGTCCAGCTCAAGGTATTGCAGGATGAGGCCGTCGTGCGGCAACAGGCGCTGGATGCCGCGCGCGAGTCGTTGCGCTTGACCCAGAATCAGTACAAGGCCGGTGTGATCGCTTATCTCGATGTGGTCGTGGTGCAAGCGGCGGCCTTGAATAATGAGCGCAGTAACCTGGATTTGTTGCAGAGCCGCTTGATCGCCAGCGTGCAGTTGATTGCCGCACTGGGCGGCGGCTGGGACGGGCAGGTGTCACCGCAGAATCTGTAGGAATTGCAGGGGGGGGGG